>ONLT01000090.1 GCA_900318755.1 uncultured Eubacteriales bacterium | reverse complement strand
TGTTCATCTCCACCGCGTACTCAAGCGGAAGCTCTTTTGATACATTGTCCGCGAATCCGGATACGATCAGCGCGCGCGCCTCATCCTCGGAAATGCCGCGGCTCATCAGATAGAAGACCGCCTCATCCGAGATGCGGCCGATTTTTGCCTCGTGCCCGATATCCGCCTTCTGGGTGCGGATATCCATCGCCGGGATCGTGTCGGATCTCGAATCAGAATCGAGCATCAGCGACTGGCAGGAGACGGACGACTTCGAGTCCTCCGCATTTTTCTGCACGACGACGGAACTCCGGAAGGTACTGATACCGCCGCTCTTCGAGATCGAACGCGTGTTGACGACAGACGATGTGCGCGGAGCCGCGTGGACGACCTTGCAGCCGGTGTCCAGATTCTGGCCCTTTCCCGCAAATGTGACGCTCGTAAATTCGGAGCGCGCACCCTCACCCGCAAGCACGCTCATCGGATAGAGGTAGGAGACGTGGGAGCCGAAGGAGCCGGAGACCCACTCGACCTTTCCGCCTTTCTCGACCTTCGCCCGCTTCGTGTTCAGGTTATACATATTTTTCGACCAGTTCTCGATCGTCGAATAGCGAAGCGTCGCGTCCTCGCCGACGAAAAGCTCGACACAGCCCGCGTGCAGATTCGCGATGTTGTATTTCGGTGCGGAACATCCCTCGATGAAATGCAGATACGCTCCCTTGTCCACGATGATCAGCGTATGCTCGAACTGGCCCGCGCCCGGAGCATTCAGACGGAAATACGACTGAAGCGGGATCTCGACCGAGACCCCCGGCGGAACGTAAACGAACGAACCGCCGGACCAGACCGCTCCGTGAAGAGCCGCGAACTTGTGATCCGTCGGCGGAACCAACTTCATGAAATGATCCCGGATCATATCGGCGTACTCTCCGTGGAGCGCGCTCTCCAGATCCGTGTAGATGACGCCCTGCGCCGCGACCTCGTCCTTGACATTGTGGTAGACGAGCTCGGAATCGTACTGGGCTCCTACCCCGGCGAGGGATTTCCGCTCCGCCTGCGGGATGCCGAGACGCTCGAAGGTCTCCTTGATGTCCTTTGGAACCTCGTCCCACTCCGCATGCATCTTCGTGTTGGGGCGGACGTAGGTTACGATATTATCCATGTTCAGCCCGTCGATCGCCGGTCCCCAGTCCGGGACCTGCTTCCGGTTGTAAATTCCGAGGGATTTCAGGCGGAACTCCCGCATCCAGTCGGGATCGTTCTTCTCCTCGGAGATCTGACGGACAATGTCCGGCGTCAGACCCTCATCAACCCGGTACGCGTCCTTCTCCTCGTAGCGGAAGTCGTACATCGAACGGTCAATGTCTTCAATATATGTCTTCTCTTTGCTCATAATCCATCATTCCTCTTCCACTTACCGGATCCGATCCGAAAATGCGCTGTCCTGCGCTTCTCTCCGGTTCCGTCCGGCCTCCGGGTTTCTCACGCCTGCTCGTACTTCGCGAATCCGTCGCGGTTAATCTCATCGACCAGAGACGCGTCTCCCGACGCGACAATCTTTCCGTCGACAAGGATGTGGGTATGATCGACGTGCAGGGAGGAAAGGATTCCGGTGCTGTGCGTGATGATAATCAGCGCGGAATCTTTATCCTTCTGATACTCCTCGACGCCGCGGGATACGGTGCGCACCGCGTCCACATCCAGACCGGAATCGGTCTCGTCGAGGATCGCCAGCGTCGGCTTCAGCATCAGCAGCTGAAGAATCTCCGCCTTTTTCTTCTCTCCGCCGGAAAATCCGACGTTCAGATCACGGTCCGCGTAAGACGGATCCATCTGAAGAACCGCGAGGGCCGCTTTCATCTCCTTGCGGAAATCCCAGAGACGGATGCGTTTCCCCGTGCGCTGCTCAAGCGCGCTGCGGATGAAATTGGAAAGGGAGATGCCGGGCACCTCCAGCGGGTTCTGGAAGGACATGAACAGACCGTCCTTCGCGCGCTCGTTGACGGGCTCGTCCATGATGTTCTTTCCATTAAATGTGACGGTTCCTTCCGTCACCTGATACTGGGGGTTCCCCATCAGCGTATTTCCGAGCGTGGACTTCCCGGCGCCGTTCGGTCCCATCAGGACATGGGTCTCGCCTTTGTTCACCGCCAGGCTCAGTCCCTTCAGGATCTCATTCTCCTCGACCTTAACATGCAGATTGTCTACACGCAGCAGTTCTTCAGCCATATACTTATCCTCTCTCTCCCGCGAAGCGCCCGTGAAAAGACGCCCGACCGGGCATTTTTTAATTCCTAGTAAAATACTACACTTTCACAGTGGTCCCATTATATAACAGCTTTTTCCGGATTGCAAGAGAAAAAGCTCCTGTGCACCGCATCAGGAGCTGATCTGTTCCCCGCCGCAAAGGACGGCGGCCGGAATCTGGTCCGGATCGTCGAGAATTCTGTCCGCGTGATATTCCTCAAGTTCTGTGCGCGGCCGGAATCCCCAGGTGACGCCGACCGTAAACAGTCCGGCGGCGTGTCCGGTTTTCATATCGGTTTTCGTGTCGCCGAAGTACATACAATCCTCCGGGTTCACATCCAGTTTTTTCATGACGCGGAACGCGCCGGCGGGGTCCGGCTTCCTCGGGATGTCCGGCTCCTGCCCCTGTATCACATCAAAGGTGTCCGTTCCGAAAATTGTCTCAACCACTTCGATGGCCTGCAGATACGGCTTGTTCGTCAGCACGGCGGTAAAGATGCCGTTCTTTTTCAGAATCCGCAGCGTCTCCGCCATATGCGGGTACGGCTCCACCAGATACAGCGGATCCTCCGCGAAGTACCCGCGGCAGATCGGGATCCCCTCCTGAAGATGTTCCGCCTCCGGATCGCCCGCGTCGCGCAGCGCGCGCTCAAGTGCCTTGTCCAGTCCGTCGCCCGCGTAAAAATTAAAATTGACAACCGGCATTTCCTTCAGTCCGAAATCCGAAAGCGTGCGGTTCACCGCCTTCGCGATCGACTCCTGCGTCTTCATCAGCGTGCCGTCCAGATCAAAAATGCATGCCCTGCATCTGCTCATTTTATGTTTACTCCCTGTGCCGCTTCCGGCAAAAAGATCCCGTAAACTGGCCGATAATCAGCTTCCGGGATCTACTATCCTTCAATTAATCTATTCTTCAGGCATTCAATTCTTCGGGCAATTATTTTGCGCCCGGCAGCCTGAAGGAGCTCTTCAGCGATACGATCCTTCCGAAGACCGGAGCTCCTTTCTTTGAGAGCTTCGGATCCGCCGAGAAAAATCCGGTGCGGACAAACTGGAAGCTCTCGCCCGGCTCGGCATCAAACAGCGCCGGCTCCATGACGGCGTGCTCCCGGATCTCCAGTGAATCCGGGTTGATGTTCATCGTGCCGTCCTCGTTGTAGACGCCCTTCTCCTCGTCGATCAGATTCTCGTACAGGCGGACCGGTGCGCTCTTCCCGGTCTTCGCAGCGACCCAGTGAATCGTGCCTTTGACCTTGCGGCCGTCCGGACTCTCGCCTCCGCGGCTCGCCGGATCGTAGGTGCCGTGCACGACCGTGACCCTGCCGTCCGCGTCCTTCTCGCAGGAGGTACAGCGGACAAAATACGCGTTCATGAGGCGGACCTCATTGCCCGGGAACATGCGGAAATATTTGCGCGGCGGATTTTCCATGAAGTCCTCGCGCTCGATGTAGAGCTCCCTTCCGAAGGGAACCCTGCGGGAGCCGAGTTCCGGGTTATCCTTGTTGTTCGGAACCTCCAGATACTCGACCGAATCCTCCGGATAATTGTCGATGACAAGGCGGATCGGATCGAGAACCGCCATCATGCGCGGCACCTTCTGCTTCAGATCATCGCGGATGCAGTACTCGAGCATCGCGTAATCGACGGAGCTGTTCGCCTTCGACACGCCGACGAGCTCGACGAATTTCCGGATCGATTCCGGCGTATAACCGCGGCGGCGCAGCGCCGCAATCGTGACAAGACGCGGATCGTCCCAGCCGTCGACTGTCCCGTCCTCGACCAGGCGCTTGATGTAGCGCTTCCCGGTGACGACATTGGTCAGATACAGCTTCGCGAATTCGATCTGGCGCGGTCTTGATTTAAAATTCATGAACTTCGAGGTCTCGCGGACGACCCAGTCGTACAGCGGCCTGTGATCCTCAAACTCCAGCGTGCAGATCGAGTGGGTGACGCCCTCGATCGCGTCCTCGATCGGATGCGCGAAATCGTACATCGGATAGATGCACCATTGATCGCCGGTTCTCTGGTGCGTCATGTGCGCGATGCGGTAAATGACCGGATCGCGCATGTTGATGTTCGGCGAGGCCATGTCGATCTTCGCGCGGAGCACGCGGGAGCCGTCCTCGAACTCGCCGTTTTTCATGCGCGTGAACAGATCGAGGTTCTCCGCAATCGGACGGTTGCGGTACGGGCTTTCCTTTCCCGGCTCCGTCAGCGTTCCCCGGTACTCCCGGATCTCGTCCGCCGAGAGGTCGCAGACGAACGCCCTGCCCGCCCTGATCAGGCCGACCGCCGCCTCATACATCGTTCCGAAATAATCGGACGCGAAATAGAGGTGATCTTTCCAGTCCGCGCCGAGCCATGCGATGTCCTTCTTGATCGACTCGACAAACTCGCTCTTTTCCTTCGTCGGATTCGTATCGTCGAACCGGAGATTGAACTGGCCATGATACTCCTCCGCCAGGGAAGAATTCAGGATGATCGACTTCGCGTGGCCGATGTGCAGGTAGCCGTTCGGCTCCGGCGGGAACCGCGTGCAGACCGAAGAATAAACCCCTTCCTTCAGGTCCTCGTCGATGTATTGCTCAATAAAATTGCGGGAAACCGCCTCATTCTCATTTTCCATTACTCTTGATCCCATCTTTCCAGAAAATTGCCGCGGAGGTTCTTCGTACGCGGCGGTTTGCCTAAAAATTATCGTCCTTATCATATAAGAGCGGCCGAGCGGTTGTCAATCCCCGCTTTGTTTCCTGCATCGGAACTTCCTGGCTTTTCCGGTTATCAGGCTCGTGAACAGAAGCCAGATTTCCGACCTGTCAGGATCAAGCCTTACGGGCAGAAACGTCCGCCTGTGAAACCCGCTATACAGAAGATTCGGCGTGCCGTCGAACGCCCCTGCAACGTCCGTCCGTTCATCACGGGCTAGATCGCGGACGCAGAGCAGATCTCCGTCCGTGACCGCAATCTGTACCGTAAACCGGTCATTGTGCAGCTCTCCGCTCAGAAACGCCCATCCGCGCACCGACAGATAACCGCGTTCGAATGTCAGTTCGTCAAAATTGCAGATTGCGTCCCCCGTCTCCTCCGCCTGCCGGAACGCACGCCAGCCGCCCGCGCCGCCGGTATAATTTCGGCGGGAGATCAGCAGATAATCGCGCATCTCGACGTAAGCGTTCCGGTCTGACGGGGACGCCTCCTCATACCGGGTGCACAGCCCCGCCCGGATGATCACTCCGATCCGGCTCCGGCTCCGCGTCAGATACCGCTGTGGCATTTGCGCGGCAAACCATACGCCGTCCTCACCGCCTCTGTAATTGGAAAGCACAGTCGTGTCGGCAGCGAGATAACGCGCTGCGCCTGCCTTAAAATAAACCTGCAGTGTTTTCCCGCCATTAAACCCTCCATCCGCCGATCCGGCGCGGAACCGGTCCGCCCGTCTGCCGCGAATGTGTCCGAACAGAAGCACGTTCTCCCCACAGTCGATACGGTCGATCACGAGACCGAGATCTCGCCTTGTCCCCGGAAGCCGCTCCATAAAATTCGGATTTGTGCACGGCGCGTCTGTGAAAATCGTCCCGTCCGCGCTCCACTGCGAAAGATTCCTGCTGTAAAACGGGTCATCACCGCGAACCATCCCGTGTTTCTCATAGAGACGATCCTGCTCGACGCTCAGTCGTTTGAGCTTTTCTTCATCGAGAATATCCCTGCCCCGGCTCGCTGATTCATCATGGATCAACGACACATCGGCGCGGAGTACATTAAAATACCCCGCCTCAAAGAGCTTCAGACAGAAATCGACGTCATTGTACGTAACCGCGAAGGATTCATCCATCCCGCCGACCTCATCGTACCGACTCTTCTTTACCATCAGACACGCCGCCGTAACCGCCAGCACATCGGACGGGACCCGATTCAGCCCGAACTGATAAGTCCGGTCATCCTCCATGAGATACAGAAAATGACTCGGCCCTTCCGCCATGTTTCCTACGCCGCAGTGCTGAATTTTCCCGTCAGGGTGAAGAAGCTTCACCCCCACCGCGCCCACGTGGCTAAGCTGTGCGGAATCGATCATCCGATCGATCCAGTCGTCCTGCGTGATGATGACGTCGTCGTTCAGAAGAACCAGGTATTCACCCTTCGAGGTCTCCGCACCGATGTTGCACATTTTTGAAAAGTTAAACTCCATCGGGCGGTAAATGTACTGCGCGCAGCCGGTCCTTTCCAGAAAGTCCGCGATCCGGATCTGTTCGAACCGGCAACTCCCGTTATCAACCACGATAATCTCGTAGTTCGGCCATTTTGTCCGGCTGATAATCGCTCCGACGCAGTTTTCAAGATACTCAAAATGATCCCTGGACGGAATGACTATACTGACAAGGGGCGCCCTCTTCCGCGCGCAGACGGATTCTTCCTGCGCAGCCGGCCGGATTCCGTAGTAACGGCGGAATATCTCTTCGCCGCAGATATGGCAGACGACCTCCGGCACATGAAAAATACGCGAACGGTCCGCCATCTCCGCGCAGCGAAGGTTCAGCTTTTTCAGAAATGCACCGCTGATCTTTTCTTTGGCATAATTGCCGACAGCCGAAAGAAGCAGTTCCCGCCTGTAAATGACTGCGGCGCCGAAATAATTAAATGACCGAAGCAGATCCGGCGACCACTCCGGTTTAAAATACGGGCTTTTCCGCAGTCCGTCCTGCAAAAGAAGATCCTCATCGCCGTACACAAGGTCGGCCCCGCCCTGTTCAGCGATAATCTCCCGGTAATGCCTCAGAGTGAACGGTGCGAGATACACGTTCACGTCCGGAAGCATCACATAGCTGCAGTCGGAGGACGCGATCCGCTCTTCCAGCTCATCTGTGTCCATGACCTCGCCCGGAGAAAGGCAGGCCGACGGCCCCTGTGCAAGTACGGAATTCCGAAACTTTCCGGCGTTTCCGCCGGACAATGCTGTTCCGACCGGTATGACAAAGAGTTTAAAGGCGGCGTCGGAGGTATCCGCGCTGCCTTCCTCTTCCGCCTGAGCGAAGCATTCCGTCTCATGCTTTGTGATCCACAGCGCGTAATCTGCATCGTCCGTATAAAATTTCATGTGTCGGTCATGCTTCATCTGCTTTCTCGTCCTCCGGAAATTCCCGGTATGAAAAGTCCGTCTTCACAGCGGAAAAATTCGGCCCGTAAAAAGGATCCGTCTTCGCGAGCACCCCGCTCCAGCGTGCGCAGAGGCAATCCTCCTGCTCCTCTGTATTAAGCGGCAGATCCGGCGTGCCGCTGACACTCACGACCACGTTTGGCTCATACACAAGACGGTATCCGGCCTCCCTCACCCGGAACGAAAAATCCGCGTCGCGGTATTTTCCGGTCAGACTGCCGTCAGGCAGTCCGGCTTTCAGCAGCACGCTTTTCTTTACCATCACGCACGAAAGTGATAGTATGCTCTTTTCCTGCTGCAGCAGCCCCCGGCAGTTCGGGCCGTACGTCTCGGCGGGCTCACCGTGAAGAAGTTTCAGAACATCGCCGTCCGCCCCGTACGCCATCCCCGCCTGATCAATTGTCCGCTCTCGGATCAGAGTCTTGCCGCCGGCAGCTCCGGCGCCATTTCCCGCACACTCGCCCAGCAGCAGCCCGACCCAGTCTCCGGTCAGAATTTTTGCGGTTCCGTCGAGAAAAATCACGTAATCCGCGCGGTCCGAAGGATCATCCGGTGCCGCCTGATGAAAAATTCTTAAATGTTTCCAGCCGGACATGCCCCGGATCTGTTCCTCATTTTCCTTCTGCCGCGCCTCGCTCTCTCTTCCGTCGTCCAGAAACAGATCAACTGCAGTCTCCTCATCGGCAGGAAAATATTCCCGGTAATAATAAAGCCTGTCCGCGAGATCTGTCACCTTTACTTCTTCTCTCCCGATTCTCCGGAAGTGCTCAATCACCGCATTTCGTCCCGCAGTCACCGCGTATGGCTTGCTCGAGGGATTCGATGCCGTGGAACCCGGATGGCATCTCCAGTGATACAGAACCTTCGGTATGTGCACGATGCCCGACGCCTGTTCGGCGCACCGGAGAAACAAATCATAATCCTGTGCACCATCGTACTCCTTCCGAAATCCGCCGACGCTTCTGATCAGTTCTGTCCGGATCATTGTCAGATGACAGATAAAATTGTTGGTACAGAAGAAATCCCAGCCAAATTCCGGCTTAAACGCCGGCTCATAGCGATCACGGATATCCGCCTCGTATTTATCCTCATCCGAGTAAAAGAAATCCGCCGACGGATTCCGATTCAGCGCCGAGACCATCTCAAAAAGCGCATTCGGCGCGAATACATCGTCATGGTCCAGAAGCGCGATAAATTCTCCCTCCGCCATCTTCAGCGCCTCATTCGTATTGCCGGATATCCCGAGATTCTTCCCGCCGGTCCGATAACGGACGCGGGGATCCTCCCTGCTGTAATCAGAAAGCACGCGCTCCAGCTCTGCGTCACCTTCACTTCCGTCCCAAATGCACAGCTCCCAGTCCACATACGTCTGCACGCGCACCGAATCAATCATTTCCCTGAGGAATCTGACCGGTGTGCGGTAAGTCGGGACAATGACGCTGATTTTCGGAGTGACGGCGAATGATGTGTTCCGCTGTGCATCAAGCTCCGCATCCGTCACGCACGCAGCATGCACGTACTTTGTATACGCCGGGTCGCGCGGCGAAAAACGGTGCCGCATCGCTGCGTCATACTTCGCGCGGCTCCAGTTCTGTTTCATCCATTTCGTATCCTGCTCCAAGCACGGGTCACCGAATTGCCTCATCGCCTCATGGTCGATGTAATGACGCGATTCCTCGCGTTTTTCAGCCTGCTCACTCCGGATATCGACCGGATAACGGTCCCCGTACTCTCCGGAGCGGAACCTGACCTCGTACACTCTGTCCGGAAGAAATTCCCATATCAGGGTAAATCCAACCGCCGGGTTTGCCGTCTCTCCCGCTGCCTCGCCAAAAAAGACACGCTCGACGTCCTCACGCGGCACGCGTCTTACGGAAGCGCTCACATCGCTCCCGCTGCGGTCTCTGACGGTGATATCCGGAAGAACCGTCGATGGACCGCTTCTCGCGAATGCCCACCCGCGCACACGGATCCTCTCCTGATCCGGAAAATCCACGCGGTCCACACACCAGCTGATTCCATCCCGGTCCGCCGGGCAGATCACTCTCTTTGCCTCGAACAGTTCACATATCCGATCCTTTGTTCTGACCGGGCACTCCGCTTCCGCGAAGCCGGCACGGAACCGAATTGCAAAATTCCCGGCCGCTTTATACAGCCACTCGGCGATAAAGCCGCTCTGATAATCCGGATGATCCGAAAAATAAATTTTGTTGACATCCGTCCGGACGGAACGTCTGACTGATACGGGAACAGTCCGTCCGGACGCGTTCAACACCGAAATTACCGGAACGGCCGCCCTGTCCCTGCCTTTTTTTTTCGCGCAGACCCAGCCGCGAACCCGGATTTTTCCGTCGCGTCTGACTCTGACCTCATCCAGACACCAGAAAAATTCTGTTTTATGACTGACTTTCTGTCCGATCTTCATTTTCGACGCTCCTGCTTTAATTTCACGATTTCATTCTGCGACGCCTCATAGAGATCCAACAGCTCATCGTAGCTGCTCTTGAGCCGGTCGATTTCCGCTCGGAGCAAATCAATCGCACGCTCCTTCTCGTCTTCATCATGTCCGGCGCAGGTCTTCGTCCAGGACGGAAGCGGTGCAGACGCTGTTCCGTCCGGCTCGGAAACGGTCCCTGTATCTCCGACTGCCGCACGGCCATCTACAACGCCGGGAGACATTCTCCCGAACATTGTCACGAGCGGCACGTGATCCTCATTGATCCGGCTCTGCAGGCGGCTCTCCATCATTCTGAAACCGTTCTCTCTTCGTTCTGTGATCCCGAACCGTTCCATCGTCTCCCGCTCCCGAAGCGCTTTACGTACGCCTCCCTGCGCGAGGTAATAATGCAGAATCCGGTACCGCACAAAATCGACGGGAACCGGAAACGAAACGGTCCACTCATAATCAATCAGCGTCCACGTCCCGTCCGGCGCAGCAAGCACGTTCGGCAGAATCATGTCGAGGTCGGTGACCGGAAGTGAGCGGTCGTCCTCAAATGTCTCCCCGGTCCTTCCAAACACCCGGACGAAACTCTCCGTCATATGAAACGGAATCATCTTCGATCCGTCCATCATCCGGTCCATAAACGCGCCGAGTGCCTCAAGCGCTGCTTCTTTTCCATCTTTTTTCAGAACCTCGTCAACCACCTGATCATACGGGGTTCCCGTGACAAATTCAAAATTCAGAAGCCTCTCTCCGGCCTCACAGCGGTTCGGGACGACGCCGCTCCCCGCGTAGAGTTTCGCAAGCTCCCCGTACTTCTGTGCAGTCTCGTGGATATGCGGCAACGCCGTATCTTCATCCGGAAGTTTCTGCACAAGAAGCCGTTCCTTCTGTTTCACAATTCTGGTAATGACCGAGCAGGAAGCATCCCGCTCATTTGAAAATTTCTCGTACAGCGTATCGCCGCTGCCGCCCGCAACCATAAGAAACCCGTTAGAAAACTCCGGAAAAAGTCCCTCGGTGAGCAGCGCATCGAACACGCGTGTCTCATCAAAAAGATAAAGCCGTCTGCTTCCGAAATTCTGATTGTTGCTGCAGAGTTCTCCCCCCGAAGGAAGACGGCTGTCACTGTAAATTTCCAGCGGAAACCGTTCGTCCGGATACGGATAATAGAACTGAACTCCTCGGATCCCGGCACGAGCAAAAATTTCTTCCCACTGCGAACGGGTAAACACGGCCGGGCCGTCGCCTTCAAGGCAGCGAAAATATCCTCCGGATACATCCATGTTTCCCGCAAAATACTTTAACCCCAGACGATTCGGCGCTGTTACCGCGATCCGTCCTTCCGGCTTCAGAAGTCTTTTCGCCTGACGGAGAATCTCTTCTGTGTCACCGCAGAGGCCGGCGCCAAAGAACGTAATCAGATCGAAGGGTCCGTCCAGATGCCCGAGCACATCCTCCGGCATTCCCTGATAAAGCGTCACATTCCCGGCGTTCCGATTCCGGTATGCGTTCACCTCCGCCTCCGCGTGGGAGCAGACGATACCGGTCACCGTCCCGGCGTGCCGGGCGAGAACCTCTGTCACCGTACCGCAGCCTGCGTCAATCTCCAGAACCTGTTCTGTTCCACGGAAATCGAGAAACTTTGCGGGATTGGCACGCAGATGCGAAAGATGATAAAGATACCCGTAAGAGTTGCGGCGGTCAATCAGAAGACTCAGATCTGTCCCATCCGGCGTCGTTTTAAGATCAGAAAGAAGCGTCGACGGTACCTCCGGAACGCCGGCGCGCTTTTTGCCCAGATCATATTCCGTTCGAACTCTCAGACCCGGATCCGGTTTGCTTCCGATGCCGCGCCCTCCGTTCTCTGATCCATTCATGATATCAGCCTCCATTTTTTCAGCTTATCCGGTATCGCGCTGTAATCCGTATCGCTTTCATCGAGCAGCTCCCACTTTCCGTCATGAATCCGGATCACTGTGAGGGAAGCATTTTCCAGCCCCGACACACGTGAATCCTCCGGAAAACGCTGCCGTAAATAAAACACAGCGGAGGAATGTGCCGTCAGCAGAATCGTCCCTCCGCCTTTTTCTCCGATGTCCTTGCTCAGAATCTCATCGATTCCCTTCCCGAAACGCTCACAGAACTGATATTTTGATTCTCCTCCGGTCGGTGTGACAAAAGACGGATCTTCCGCACTGCCAAAATACGTATCTTCGTCAAGCGGCCCGTACTCCGCCTCGACCTCGGAACGCGGACGATCCTCCGCGTTTCCCCAGTCGATGTCGTTGAACGCCGCCATCGCTTCTCCCATTTTCACGGATCCCGCTTTATTTTCGTCGAATATCAACTGCTCAGTCGTCTTCGCACGTCCGAGCTCACTGGAATACGCGCGGTCAATGTGCACATTCGCCAGCGCCGCCCCGAGCTTTGCAACGGTCTGCTTCCCCTCCTCCGTAAGAGGAGAATCAGACCGCCCACCCTGCATGAGCTGTTCGATGTTTCCCTGCGTCTGTCCGTGCCGGACGAGAAGGATCACCGTATCCGCCGTACTGCTCTGCTCCGCTCCGCCGCAGCCTGAAAAAAGCAGGGCTGTCAAGGCGATCAGCGCCGCTGCAATTGTGACGCTCCGTTTCATCCCCCGTGATCCTCCGATTCGATCTCGTCGATGATATCAAAATGCTCGAAGGGACGCCTCAGGTGGCAGTCGCCGTACATCAGCGTCAGGTTCGGATTGTAGTACGGATCGCCCGCCGCCAGCTCGTCCTTCCATTTTGCGCGGAAGCGGCGGATCTCGCTCTTGAACCGCTCGTGCTTCTCCTCCGTCTCCTCATATCCGCGGCTCTTCGACTCAAAATGGTACAGCCGCACCGACGGATCGAGCACGACCAGAAGTCCCTTC
>ONLT01000042.1 GCA_900318755.1 uncultured Eubacteriales bacterium | reverse complement strand
CTTGACATATCATTTTAGATGGTTTATAGTTTGACCATCGAACGAGGGCGTTTGAAGAACTGATCTTCAGGTGTTCTCGTTTTTTTTGGCCGGCCGGTGCGTGTCGGAATGCCGGCCGCGATTTATCTTTCAGCAAAGGCGCTGATGGGAATTCGGAAACGAATCCCTGTCAGCGCTGTTTTTGTGAAAAGGAAGGGCAGCTTATGGGAAACATCGATATTCCTACCGTGATATGGGTTTTACTCTGCGCGGCACTGGTTTACTTCATGCAGGCGGGCTTTGCGCTCTGCGAAGCGGGCCTGACCAGAGCGAAAAACACCGGCAATATTCTGATGAAGAACATGATGGATTTCTGCATCGGAACCCCGTGCTTCTGGCTGGTCGGATTCGGACTGATGTTCAACGGAACCGGAGCGATCATCGGGAAACTGGATCCGATGATCCTCGGGCGCTATACGGAGGCGAACAGCGTCGTCCCGCAGAATATGCCGCTGTGGGCGTACGTTATTTTCCAGACCGTCTTCTGTGCGACAGCCGCCACGATCGTGTCCGGATCGATGGCTGAGCGCACGAACTTTAAAGCGTACTGCTGCTATTCGGCCGTGATCTCCCTGATCGTCTACCCGATCAGCGGTCACTGGATCTGGGGCGGCGGTTGGCTTTCACAGCTGGGCTTCCACGATTTCGCGGGAAGCACCTGCGTCCATATGGTCGGCGGACTCATCGCGATGCTCGGCGCGTGGATGCTCGGACCGCGTATCGGAAAGTACGGCAAGGACGGCAAGGCGAGAGCAATTCCGGGCCACAACATGACGGCTGTGGCGCTGGGCGTGTTCATCCTCTGGTTCTGCTGGTTCGGATTCAACGGCGGCTCCACCGTATCCATGGCGGACGCGGACGCGGCGCAGACAGCCGCACGCGCATTCATGAACACAAACCTGGCGGCCGCGGTATCGACCGTTGTGGCGATGATCTTTACCTGGGTCCGCTACGGAAAACCGGATGTTTCCATGACGCTGAACGCGGCGCTCGCGGGACTGGTAGCCATCACGGCGCCCTGCGACTGCGTATCACCCCTGGGCGCGTTTATCATCGGCGTCGTCGCCGGATTCCTTGTGGTATTCAGTGTGGAGTTCTTTGATAATGTAGCAAAGATCGACGATCCGGTCGGCGCGATTTCCGTTCATATGGCGAACGGAATCTGGGGCACCATCGCGGTCGGTCTGTTTTCAACCGGTGCGGACGGCGTCGGCGTCGGACTCTTTTACGGAGGCGGCGCGAAGCAGCTCGGAATTCAGCTGCTGGGCTTTATCTCCGTCGCGGTCTATGTACTCGTTGTGATGTTCATCGCCTTCAAGATCATCGACAAGACGATCGGACTTCGTGTTCCGGCCGAGGTCGAGATCGAGGGACTGGATATTCACGAACACGGTCTTGCATCGGCTTACTCGGGATTTGCGATCAGCGATGTTACCGATATGACGGTTGATGTCAATGAAAATACCGATCTCGGCGTGGACAGTTATGAGGAGGCGCCACAGGCGATGAAAGACGCGGCCGTCAAGGTGGAAAAGGAGCCGGAGATCGTCGGAGAGACCGACACCGGTGTGCATAAAGTGGTCATTATCTGCCGTCTGTCCCGCTTCGATAAGCTGAAGAGAGCGCTGAATGAGCTCGGCGTCACCGGAATGACGATGATTCAGGTCATGGGTTCCGGCGTCCAGAGAGGAACGACAGAAAAATACAGAGGCGCGGTTGTCGATTCGACCCTGCTGCCGAAGGTAAAAGTAGAAGTTGTAGTATCCAAGATCAGCGTGGACCGCGTCATCGAGACGGCGAAGGAAGCGCTGTACACCGGACACATCGGAGACGGAAAGATCTTCGTATACAACGTACAGAGAGTCGTCAAGGTACGGACAGGCGAGGAAGGATACGCCGCTGTACAGGACGTCGAATAAACTGCCATTTTTCAATCTTCTGTTTTCTTATATGCATGGGGCTGCTGCGGCACGGCAGCCCCGATTTTTTTGCTTTTAAGACATGGGCCGGCCGGCAGGATTACCGGTCGGGCCGCAGAATCATGGATGTATACGGCGGGAGCGCGATGCCGTCGGCGGTGCGGTAAGCCGTTCCGGTCAGAAGATCGGTAACTTTATCGCTGCCGGCGTCGAACCTTGCGGTGTACGGATTTTCGTCCGCGTTGACCGCGATGAAGATCCGTTCCCCGCCGCAGGCCCGCTCGAAGACGCATTGCCGGTTCGCGAGAACGACGGAGCGGAAATCCCCGTACTGCAGCGCGCGCGATTCATTGTGCACGCGGGCGAGGGCGGCGATGTGATCGGTCAGGCTGTTCCATTCGGGCTGGTCAAAGCACGGCCGGAGCGCGGGATCCCCCTCGGACTTATCTGCTTTGGCGCCCCACTCGCTGCCGTAGTAGATGATCGGAATGCCGGGCATGCCGAAGAGAATCGTGTAGGCAAGAGGCACGTGTTCCGGGCGCACCAGAATGGACGCAAGCCTCGAGACGTCGTGATTATCCGCGAAGGAGAGCAGATGTTTTCCTCTGTAGAGCGTCCACGGCTCCGGGCCGAACTGGCGCAGAAGCGAGTGGACAATTTCGAACAGATTCATGCTGTTGAGCGCGGAATACAGTCCCTTATAGCACTCGTAATTCGTGACGGAGTGGCACATTTTGTCGTTCATGATCTGATTGTAATCGCCGTGGATGATCTCGCCGACGAGGAAGAAATCTTTCTTCGCCGCGGATGTTTCGGACCGCAGGCGCTTCAGAAAATCCCGGTCGAGCAGGTAAGCGACATCGAGCCGCAGCCCGTCGATGCCGAAATCGTCGATCCAGAGACGGACCGAGTCGAGCAGGTACCGGACGACTTCTTCATTCCGGAGGTTCAGCTTCACGAGATCATAATTTCCTTCCCAGCCTTCGTACCAGAAGGAATCCCCGCACGGGGAGGTTCCGTTCCAGTCGATGCTGAACCAGCCTGCGTACCGGGAGTGTTCCCGGTTCTGCTGCACATCCCGGAAGGCAAAAAAGCCCCGCCCGACGTGGTTGAACACGCCGTCGATGACGACGCGGATATCCGCCGCGTGGAGCGCGTCGCAGACCTCCCGGAAATCCTCGTTCGTGCCGAGACGCACGTCGATTTTCCGGTAATCCCGGGTGTTGTATCCGTGCGTGTCGGATTCAAAGACCGGCGAGAAGTAGATCGCGCCGATCCCCAGCTTTTTCAGGTGGGGGATCCAGTCGATCACTTTTCGGATCCGGTGGGACAGCACCCCGTCGTTTTCAAAGGGCGCGCCGGCAAAGCCCAGCGGGTAAAACTGATAAAAAACGCGTTCATAAGCCCACATATTCCTGCTCCCTTCTGCCAGTTCCGTTTCAAGAAAACGGTTATTCACCCATGACCTGGAAAACGATGTCTCTGTGGCGGTCGCGGACATCGCACTCGACGAGGGTCAGGTTCTGCCACGGGCCGATCGTGATCTCGCCGTTCACGAAGGGAATCGTGATAAACGGGGAGAGAATCGCGGATTTGATGTGGCTGGAGCCGTTGTCGTCGCCCCAGGTTTCATGGTGCTTGTAGTAGACGACGCGGCCGTCTTTGTCCAGATACGGGGAGATGATGTCGAGCGCCTTTTTCAGGTCGCGCGTGACCATGCCGGGTTCAAATTCCAGCGTAGTGAGCGCCGCGACGCCGCCGGTCGTGAAACCGGTGATGATCCCGTCGCTGACGTCTTTTTCGCGGCAGGCGCGGCGGACCGCCTCCCGGAAATCCTCCGTGACGTCGATCATACCCATATTTCCCTTTGTGTTATAGGATTTCGTCATTGTATAAACTGCCATTTGCGGCCTCCTTTGCAAGTTGATTTCAGATTGTATAACAACATCCATTTTATCACATCACGGGGGACATATTTGTG
>ONLT01000169.1 GCA_900318755.1 uncultured Eubacteriales bacterium | reverse complement strand
GGCCAGAGCTGTGGTCATCGAGCCTTCCGTACTGCTCTTTGACGAGCCGCTTTCCAATCTGGACGCAAAACTCAGGGAGACCATGCGGGATGACCTGCGGGCATTGCAGAAGAGACTGGGCATTACTTCTCTGTATGTCACGCATGACCAGTCAGAAGCCATGGCCATCTCGGATAAGGTTGTCATCATGAAAGACGGGGTCATTCAGCAGGTCGGGACGCCGATGGAAATCTATGAACAGCCGGTGAACCGTTTTGTCGCGAATTTTATCGGCAAGGCGAACTTCATCGAAGGAAAACTTGTCTCGAAAGGTCCGGACGGCGCGGTTGTCGAGGCCGGCGGCAAGGAGATGCGGGTGCCGAAGCCGGGCGCGATGAAAGACGTCGAAGCCGGCTCGGACTGCTGCCTGTGCTTCCGCCCGGAGGGAGTCAGACTCTCTGCGGATGGAGGAACCTTCCGGTGCAGGGTTGCGCGCGCGACCTATTACGGATCGAAAATTGAGTACGCGCTGGCTCTGGGGGATTCGCAGTATATCGTCGAGACATACAATCCACAGCTTCATGAGCGCTATGAGGCGGGCCAGGAGGTCAATCTGACGCTCGTGGAGGGAAGTGTGCGCGTTCTGAGATAATGCTGAGATAATGAGGTAAACGGGTTGCAATTCGGACCCGGGCGGAATACAATATGCCTCATCCGGCGGCTGTTTTGCCACAGCGGAACGGCCGCCGCATTTCTTTTAGAGGGTGTATCAAAAAGCAGGAGGAAACCATGAAAAAAAACATTTATGACACAATGATCATCGGGCCGCTTTCGCTTGATATTATGATTGACTGTCACGATCACGAGGACCGGCTGACCGGAGGCGCAGTGATCCAGTCCGGTTACGCCGCTGCGAACATCGGCGGAAGGACGGCTGTATTCACAAAACTGAATCCGGCGGACGCCGATGTATACGATGCGTTTAAAAACTGTCCGGCGGATATTTACTGGAAACCTTCTGCACACACCACATCGATCCGCAACAAATATTTCACTGAGGATAAGGAGACGAGAGAGTGCACGCTGATCTCCAAGAGCGACGCGTTCTCTTTTGAGGAATTTCCGCCGGTTGAAACGAAAATCTACCATTTTGCGGGACTGACGTACGGGGATTTTCCGGATGATCTGTTTGAGAAAGCGGCCGGGAAAGGAAAGGTCGCTGTGGATGTACAGTGCCTGCTCCGCCACGGCGAGCCGGACGGATCCATGAAATTCTATGACTGGGACGGCAAGAAAAAATACCTTCCGTACATTGATTTTCTGAAGACGGACGCGGCTGAGGCGAAGATCCTGACCGGCACGGACGACCGGAAACAGGCGGCAAAAATACTTCATGACTGGGGAGCGAAGGAAGTTGTCATCACGCACAACACAGAGGTTCTCGCGTACGACGGAAACAGCTGCTGCGTCAGCCCGATCAAGGCACGCAGCCTGGCGGGCCGCACCGGAAGAGGAGATACGACTTTCGCCGGGTACCTTGTCGGGCGTCTGAATCACAGTATGAAGGACGCGCTTCTCTTTGCCACCGCCCTTGTGTCGCTCAAAATGGAGACGCCGGGACCGTTCTGCGGAACGAGAGAAGACGTCGAACAGTACATCCGCGAATTCTACACCGAATAACACCGAATAATCACCTGCAGTCGGATGCGGTCCTCCTGTGAAGAGGTTCATTTGCTCTTCGCAGGAGATCGCATCCGTTTTGTATCCATTCCTTCCCCGCGCTCATTCTACGGTCCTGCCGTTTGACGGGGGATTTGTGCTGTCTGCCGTTTGACGGGAAATTCCGCTGTCCTGCCGTTTGACGGGGATTTTCGGATCGGCGCACCATTGTGGGTTTACTTTTCTTTATCCGACGGCACATTTTTGGCCTGGAGTGCCATCGCAAACCTGCTTTTGTTATCTGATGGCACGTTTCTGGCCTGGAGTGCCATCGCAACCCTGCTTTTGTTTATCTGATGGCACGTTTTTCGGCCGGAGTACCATCGCAAACTTGTTTTTGTTATCTGATGGCACGTTTTTGGCCCTGACGTACCATCATAAACTTGCTTTTGCTCACGGATGGTAAATTTTAGGCTGGGCGTACCAT
>ONLT01000009.1 GCA_900318755.1 uncultured Eubacteriales bacterium | reverse complement strand
TGCCACCGTCCGCATGCAATTGATTCCCGGATCCAACAGACTCTCCCTCCTTTTTAATCGTCTCTTCCTCCGGCGGTCCTGCCGTCTCTCTTCTTTCCCGCCCCTTAAGATAGAGCGCGAGCGACACAGCAAGAAGCCCGACTCCGATCTCCGTAAATCGTTCCGATAAGTTCTGAAATGTCTCGATCATTCTGCACCGGCTCCTGTTTCTTCCGAAAGCTCCCGCGCCTCCCCCTTCGTGCTTTCAAGCAGAAGGCGGTTTTCACGGCTGTCCGGATGAACTCCGTCAAGATAAGACTGCATTTTTTTACTGAGCGCAATCAGATTCCCTTCCTCCCCGATTTTTACGATTCCCTCCCGATACTCGCGCAGAACGCAGGAAATTTCCGACAAAAGCGACAGCGCCGCGTACTGGCTCGGCGCGGTCGTCCCGGACACCACCGAATCCACGCACCCTTCCGCGGAAAGGACAAAATCTGCGAGATCCGAATCATCCGGGTCTGAAAGATACGAGAGATTTGATCCGTATTCCGACAGGAACGAACAGATGCGATGAAAACAGCCGGCCTGACGGATCATGTCTCCGGCCGCCTCATCCGAAGGGGAAAGCCGCGACAGCTTCAGAAAAAGCGGGTCCGCTGCGAGTGCCCTCCCGGTTGCCCCCGGCAGCCCGCCGCCTCCGCCGCCGTAAGCGAAAAACTGAAGCAGCGCCGCGCGGTACAGAATCTCGCAGGATCGCGCCGGGGTCTTCTCCCCGGACACTCCGGCCGCTCCGGGAGAAACATCGTTCCTCTGTGTGTCCGGAATCTTCAGCGCAGCGCTGTTCTCAAGGAGACACTCCGTCAGGCGCCGGCTCGCGCTTTCGTCGATCGCCCGCCGTTTCTCATAAAGCCCGATCAGGGTCAGATATGCCTCCGTCCGGCACGGGTCGGATCGGATCGCGCCGTAAAGGCGCTCCTCCCTCTCCCCGAAGGATGCGGTCTGATCTTCGATCAGCGCCTGCCGATAGACGGCTTCCCTTGTAAATACGGATAATGCGCGGAAGAATATTCCGCTGATCAGAAAAAATGCGGACAGAATCAACGTCAGTAAAATGAGATGAAATGAAACCGGTTTTCTTTTCCCGGCGTTCCCGCCCGCATGCCGGTTCAGAAACGCAAGCAGCTCTTCGGCGCTCTGAAAACGGTCGGAAGGGTCCTTCTGCACGCACCTGCGGGCTGCCGCAGCCAGAACTCCGGAGCCGTCCGCTCCGCAGAACTCCCCGATCGTGACGCCGAGCGCATACAGATCCGACCGCGCGTCCGTCTGGGCCTTCCCATACTGTTCAGGCGGGGCGTAGCCCCTCGTGCCAAGCGGCTCGGTGTCCCGCGCCTTCCCCGGCCGATAGCGCCGCGCCGCGTTGAAATCGATCATCCGGATGCGGCCGTCCCTGCCGAGGATCAGGTTGGCCGGCTTCAGGTCCCGATAAATCACCGGAGGATCCAGATTGTGCAGATAATTCAGAATCTCCGCGATCTGAACCGTCCAGTCGACCGCCGTCTCCTCATCCGGCGGCCCCTCTGACGCCAGCACCCGGTCGAGGGGCCTTCCTTCGATGAAATCCATCACGATCACAACGGAATCGTCCCCGCAGATCAGATCAACGATGCGCGGAAGTGCCGGATGATTCAGACTTTTCAGGAGGCACGCCTCCGTGATCACTCCCGGGAGATTTTTTCCTCCGGTCATCCGCTCCGGAAAAATCTCCTTGACGGCCCATCCGGCGCCGATCCGCACATCTTCCGCCAGATAGACACAGGATGCGCCTCCGCTTCCGATCAGCCGCCGGATTTTGTATTTTCCGCCGATCATCGTGCCGTTTTCCCGGATTCTCACGGAAAGCCCCCTTTCATTATGTCTACCTGTAATCTATCACACTTTCTGTTTTATGTCAATCTGTATGTTCCATCTGCTCCGGCGCCGGACAAAATTTAATAACAGCCCATTCATGGATTGTTTACAATTTCATCATTCACGGAACATAATTCATTTCTATACTAAGACCATCAAATGAAGCAAGTACCAAAGATTTGTTCTTTCTTTTTCATATACCGATGAAAATCGGGTTCTCCTTCCAAGAAAAAGAGGTTTCCGCAAGGAAGCCTCTTTTTCTTCTGTCCTGAATCTCATTTAATTTTATCATCTCGCCGCGCGCAGGATGATCTCCCTGCACTCTGCAAAAGAATATCCTGTTTTCCCGCAGAGTTCACAGACACTCTCGTACTCCGGATCGATCCGCGTTTTCCCGTATGCCTCGGAGATCTTGACGCGCGCCGGACCGTATGCGGTCTGCACCTCCCGCTCCGTACGCGGCAGCACCGTCCGTTTCATCCGCACGCGCCGGATACCGATGGTCGTCGTCTCCCGGAAAATGATCCGTTCCAGCTCCGCTCTTTGCGCCTCCGTACAGATTACCTGCAGCTGATAGGCCGGACGGTTTTTCTTCATATATACAGGAAGAAAATGTGCATCCAGCGCGCCCGCATCCATCAGCCGCCCGAGAAGGTACCCGAAAGCTTCTCCCTCGGTATCATCGATATCTGACTCCAGAACCCAGACAGAATCCGGCGTACCGCTGTCCTCCTCATCCGGGCCGGCGTTTTCCTGTTCTTCCTCAATCAGCATCGCCCGCAGAAAATTCGGACGGTTATACGTCCGTTTTCCCGCACCGAGTCCGATCTTTTTCACAGAAAACACGCCGGGCAGCGACGGCTCTGTGATGACTGCCGCAGCGATGGCCGCTCCCGTCGGGGTGACAAACTCGCCGTTCGTATCCGGATCGATATGCAGCTTCAGCCCGCTTCCGGCGGCAATGTTCGCGACGGCAGGCACCGGAATCGGAAGGATTCCGTGGGCGCAGCGGATCGTTCCGCTGCCCTCGAACAGCGGCGTGCTGTATACCTTTCCGATGCCGAGATCATCAAAACAGACCGCCGCCGCCGCGATATCCGCGATGGAATCGATCGCCCCGACCTCGTGGAACCGGACGGTATCCGCCGTCTTCCCATGCGCCTTCGCCTCCGCCTCCGCAAGAATCCGGAAAATCCGTCCCGCAAGCGCGCGGGCGCCATCCGTCATCTCACAGCCGCGCAAAATTTCAAGAACTTCCGCAAGCGTCCGATGCGCATGGCTGTGAGAATGGGTTCCGGCTTTCTCATCCGGTTTCCCGAACAGATAGTTCATGTCATGATCGTGCGTTTCATGCTCCGCATCGAGTACCACATCAAAATCACAGCAGTCGATCCCGTTCTTCACGGTCCGGCTGATCCGGACATGAAAATGGCCTCCCGGAATACCCGCAAGCGCCCGCTCCACTTTATCCTGATCCGCACCGAGATCCAGAAGCGCGGCGACGAACATGTCCCCGCTGATCCCGGACGCGCAGTCCAGATATAAGGTATTTTCCCCCATAAATCAATCTTCCTTTTCTTTCCTGATTACTCCCCGTCCGGACCTGCCGCCAGCCGGTTGATCTGAGTCGCGACGTAGCCGGCTCCGTACCCGTTGTCGATGTTGACGACCGCGATGCCGTTCGCACACGAATTGATCATCGTCAGAAGCGCGGACAGTCCGTGCATGCTCGCTCCATATCCGACCGACGTCGGAACGGCGATCACCGGATTGCGTACAAGACCGCCGATCACACTGGCGAGCGCGCCTTCCATGCCCGCGACGGCGATGACCGCGTTGGCCTTCTGAATCGTGTCGGTCTTCGCAAGAAGACGATGAATCCCGCTGACCCCGACATCATAGATGCGGACGACCCGCGATCCGAAAAATTCCGCCGTCTGCGCCGCTTCCTCCGCAACCGGTATGTCCGCCGTCCCCGCCGTGCAGACCGCCACCAGACCGATGTGCTTCTTTTCGTTCTTCTCAAGCTTCAGGATGTGCGACGTCTCATCGTACCGGATCTCCGGAAGCACCGCTCTGACAACCTCGAACTGATGCGCGTCCGCCCGCGTCCCGAACACCTCACCGTTTTGCTCGTACAGCCTCCGGAAAATGGAGGCGAGAAACTCATCCTTCTTCCCGCTGCAGAAAACCACCTCCGAAAATCCCGAACGCGTCTCGCGGTTCATGTCCAGCTTCGCGAATCCGAGATCATCCACCGGCTTCCTGCCGAGGTAACGCTCCGCCTCATCAATCGAAACCTGTCCGTTTTTAACCTGCTCCAGCAGCTCCCTCGTATCCATCAGCCGCCCTGTCCTTCCCGCAAATCATCTGTCTCCGGATCCGGTGCATCACCCGTCCCCGGATCCGGTACATCACCCGTCCCCGAATCCGGTGCATCACCCGTCCCCGGATTCAGTACCTCATTCATGCTGCCCGTGCGGTATCCGGCAAGGTCCGCCGTGACATACGAAAATCCGTTTTTCCGGAACTGCTCCGCCACGCGTTCCCGCATCCCGCGGTCCGCCAGACGGTCCAGTTCATCCGGCATCAGTTCAATCCGGGCGATCATCCCGTGCATCCTGACCCGGAGCTGTCCGAAGCCGAGTCCGTGCAGATATTCCTCCGCCTGTGCCACCATCCGGATTTTCTCCTCCGTGATCGTTTCGCCGTACGCAAACCGCGACGCGAGGCAGGCAGCCGACGGCTTCCTCCAGGTCGGAAGTCCGAGTTGTCTTGAAAGCTCCCGGATCTCCGCCTTCGTCAGTCCCGCTTCCAGAAGCGGGCTGCGGACGCCGAGTTCGCGGATCGCGCGCATCCCCGGCCGGTAATCCGATCCGTCGTCCAGATTCGTGCCCTCCGCCACGAAGCGAATCTTCCGTTCCGCGGCAAAATCAATGATCCGCGAGAACAGACTCCTTTTACAGATGTAACACCGGTCCGGCGGATTTTCCGCAAAGCCCGGAATTGACAATGCGTCCTGTCGGATCGTGACCTGCGGAATTTTTTCCTCTTCACAGAACACCGCCGCCTCCCGCACCTCGCGTTCTGAACCGGGAAGTGCAAAAAGCGTCACGGCAATCATCCGATCTCCCAGCGCGTCGTGGGCGGCCCGTGCGAGAAAAGAGGAATCCACTCCGCCGGAAAACGCCACAGCGGCGGATCCCATCTCACGCAGGATTTTATTTAACTGGTCATATTTATACGAAAGATCACTCATGCACCTATTCTAACAAATTTCAGCAGAGGACACAAACGCAAGCAGGCAGGCGACCCGGTCCAAGCCGGTTCGCCTGCCTGTAAAGTCTGATCACAACAACTGTTGAAAATGAGAATCCCTGAATATTCCCGTCTTATCTCGCGTACATTCCGTAATCTTCTTCCTGCTCCGTATAACCATCGCGTCTCCCGAGAAGCTCCTTTTCGAGAATCCTGCGCGTGTGAATTCCGTCCGGAATCGCTCTCTCCGGAAATCCGAGCGGATTGAACGTCGCGATCGTGTCTTCCTCGGCACCGAATCCAAACGAACGAAGTGTTTTGAAGATGCGGTCAAACGGAACATCACCGCTCCCGATCTCACCGATGTGCGCGTGGCAGCGCACTGTCCCGTTTTCATAGTATCCGGACGGATTGATGTTGTAGCGGAACAGCTTCGTATAATTGTAGGTATCCGCGACAATGATATGTTTCAGATGCCTGCGGTCGTATTTCAGCATCCGTTCGACATCCCCTTTCCCGTCGCTGTAATGGAATGTATGCGGGATCGAATAGAGATAGCCGAGCGCCGGACTGTCATAATAGCGCACAATGTCATAGGCGTCGTCGTTATGTTCGCGAAAATCATCCGGATGTGCCTGAATATCCAGACGCATTCCACGCTTCTCCAGAATCGGCACCAGCTCATCGAGGGATTTCATCAGCTTCGCCTCATGCAGCTCCGGGTTGTCACGGCCGCACCCGAGTTCGGTGTTAAAGACCGTTACGCCCATCATCTCGCCGATATCGAACATCTTCTTCCAGCAGTCAACTGCATATTGACGCATAAACTCATCCTCATGCTGAATGCGGAAGCCGGTCGTCAGCGAGGCGATCTGCAGTCCTTCGCGCTCAATGGCCTTTTTATGCCACAGCACCTCGTCCTTCGTATATTTCGGACGGGTCCAGAATCCCGGAAAATCCTGATTATACGGAGAAATGTATTTGTATCCGGCTTCCGCAACCGTATGATAAATCTCCTGATAGGTCATGCCGGTACTCCAGAAGGCACTTGTATCAAATGTAATTTTCATAATTTCGATCTCCTTTAGTCTGATTTTCATCGCTTTTCCGATTGTGTTCTTTACTTCAGAAGCGTCTCGTGGAGGAATGA
>ONLT01000103.1 GCA_900318755.1 uncultured Eubacteriales bacterium | reverse complement strand
GACCGGTCCATGATAGTCTCCTGCGGCAAGAATCGCGAAGAATGTCTTCCACCACAGGTAATCGTGACCGTAACCGACGGCGACGTAGTTCCAGCAGCGTTTTGCAGCCGGGCCGTTGTACGGTCCGAGTTCAAACGCGTTCAGACCTTTGATCTCCGGGTTAATGCGCGTGTCCTTCGCGTGGACATGGTAAACACAATGCAGCTCGCAGAGTTTCCGTGCGATCATCAGCGGATCCCCGCCCATGAAGAACATATGGCTCGGATCAAAATTCATACCGATGATGTCATCTCCGACGCCCTCCCGCAGTTTCATGACGGTGTCAACGTTAAATACAAGATTCATCGGATGATTTTCGAACGCGATCGTCTCAACCCCGTTCTCACGCGCGAGTGCGGCTGCCTTCGTCCAGAACCGGATCGCGGCATCCCACTGATACTTCAGAACTTCCATCATTTCCGGCGGAAACGTATGAACAACCCAGTTCAGCGTCGTGTCGCCCGGCGCTCCCGCCGGAAGACCGGACTGTGCGACAATGTGCTTCACACCGAGTACCCCGGCAAGTCTCATCGTGTCCATCACATCCGGCGCATGCTGTTTCCATCGCTCGCCGGGCCCCAGTGGGTTCGCAGAGCAGTTCAGCGTTCCGAGACGCAGTCCGCGGCTCTCGATCGCATGGATGTATTCGCGGCGGGCTTCCGCACTCTTCAGCAGGCGGTGCATATCAATGTGCGGTGCAAAGGAATATCCTCCCGTTCCGATCTCCAGTTCTTCGATTCCCATCTTTGCCGCTTCGTCAAGCATCATCTCAAATGGCATTTCCGGAAGCCCGTCCGTGAAAAGGGAAAGACTCATCGGATCCGGATTAAACGATGCCACAGGCATATCAAATTCTTCTTTTTTCATAACCTTCTCCTGTTAATCAGCGAAACCTCAAAATCAGTTCTGCGTTATTTAGTTATTTTGTCCTAATCTCTTTGTTTTTTTCTCAGAAATCGACCCACTGTGAATCGTTGTCGGCAGATTCCACACATTTTTCAACCCACTTGACGCCGAGAACGCCGGAATGGATGTCCGGATACCAGAAATCGACCGCTTCGCCCTTGTTCGTCCGGTCAATGGCAACCGCAAATTTCGTGTAAAGGTTGCTCCATGCTTCGAACAATCCTTCCGGATGTCCGCCGCCGATCCGGTCGAAGTGCTTTGCTCCGTCGTAGAGATAATCCGCTGCTCTGGCGAGCCTCCGCGGAGCCTGTCCCTGTACCTCGTAGGAAAGGAAATTCGGGTACTCCGCGTCCCACGCGATCGAAGCTTTTTCGCCGACAATACGAATCCGCTCGCCGAACAGTTCGCCCGCGTTAACGCCGCTTGACCATACGTATCCGATCGCCCCGTTGTCGTACTCCATAATCGTCATTGCATTATCCTCGAGCTGCCGCCCCTCAACAAACGACTGCTTCGTGCACATCAGACGTTCAATGTGCATATGCGGCAGAATTGCCTCGGAAAGATAAAGAAGATGCGTGCCGACATCGCCCAGGGAGAACGCGGGTCCGGCCTTTTTCGGATCAACTCTCCACGCCTGAGATTCTGCCTTTTTCTCGACCGCGACATTGTTTCCGCCGTGGGCAAACTGCATATTGATGATACGGATTTTCCCGAGATCGCCGTTCTCCACCATCTCGCGCGCCTGCTCGATCATCTGGTGACCGGAATACCCGTAAGAAACAAACATGACTTTCCCCGTTCTTTTTACGGTTTCCTCCAGATCTTTTGCTTCCCCGGTCGTAAAGCAGAGCGGCTTCTCGCAGTAAACATGGAAACCCGCCTCAAGCGCCGCCTTCGCAATTTCATAATGCGTGAAGTTCGGCGTCGCTATGGAAACCGCCTCGATACCGTCCGGACGCTTTGCTTCTTCAGCGAACATCGTCTTGTAATCCCTGTAGCAGCGCTCCGGAGCGACGTGCAGTTTTTCGCCGAATGCTCTTCCGCGCTCAGGGTTAATATCAAACGCGCCCGCTAAGAGGTTGAAATTATAGTCGCGAAGCGCTGCGGAACGGTGGATATAGCCGATCTGGCTTCCGATGCCGCCTCCTACCATCGCCCAGCGGATGGGTCTGTCCACGTTTTTTTCACCGTAAATCATAACTTTGAATCTCCTTCACTTCTATACTCCGCGCGGTTTCTCTGCGGATCCTGCCGACGCGGCTTCATCTGTTTTGCCTTTGCTATCTTGTATTTTACCTTTCACGCTGCTGATCTCAATGACAGCGTTCCGTATTTTTAGCACATTTTAACGATTTAAAAAACCGGTCATTTTCTTTATTATCGGAACGAAACAGTTTAATCGTTATTTTGTGCTAATTCTGTGTTGCTCCATTCTTGGTTTCAAATGCGGACCGGTTATAATTGATAGCGTCAGAAGGACGGCAGCCGGCCTAAACCAGCCGGAATGCGATCCGACCGGCATTGCAGTGTTTCTATGGGGTAAATAAAGGAGAAGGAATCATGAAGAGAAAATACTTTGCAACAGGTCTTGCGGCTGTTCTGGCACTGAGCCTTGCAGCATGCGGCGGATCCAGGTCATCATCCGGCGCGAGCAGCGTTTCCTCTGTGGCGACAGCATCATCATCCGCTTCCACATCCGGTTCTTCCGGAACATCGTCCGAATCCGTCGGAACTGCGACGTCCTCTTCCGCGGCGAACAGCACCGGCGCAAATTCTGGCTGGGACACCGACGCAGAGCATGAGGGCGATCTGAACATCGCGGTGATCCTGAAAACAACTTCCTCCGAGGTCGGACATTATCTCCAGATCGGAGCCGAAGATTACTCAAAAGCCCATCCAAACGTACACGTAGATGTAACCGGTGCATCATCGGAAACCTCTTATGATGAACAAATGAACATGATCGAATCTGCCGTTTCCTCCGGTCAGTATGATGCGATCGTTCTGGACCCGCTTCAGGCCGACGCTGCAGCAACAGTCCTGAAGAACAGTCCGATCCCGGTGGTTTCTTTCGATACCGAAGTCGGCGCGGAGGTGACCGCCTGCCACGTGGGCGTCGGAAATGAAGAGGCGGCGAAAGCAGGCGGTGAGGCTGCGGTCAAGGCTGCGAAAGCGGCCGGCTGGGATGACATTCGTTGCATCGAAATCGCCGGCGTTCAGGGAGATCCCACGAACGAGGCCCGCATGAAAGGATACCGCGAGGGTGTGAACGGCGCCGGAGGCACATACGAGGACGATGAAATCCAGTACGCGGATGCCGTCGCCGATAAGGCGGTCAACTGCATGGAAGGCCTGATGTCCAGAAACCCGGACGGCGTCGCAATCGTCTGCGCGAACAACGATGATATGGCGATCGCAGCTGCAAAAGCGGCATCCGGTAATGAGGCTTACAAAAACACCATCTTTCTCGGGTTTGACGGAATGAAGTCCGCCGCTGAAGTCATCGTAAACGGAACCGTCCAGAATTATCTCTCTGTCGCGTGTGACTGGAACGGCATGACGTACACGGCGGTTGATGCGGCAGTACGTGCCGTAAACGGTGAAAATCTTCCGGAATTTGTCGCTTCCTCTTATGAGATCATGGACAAGAGCAACGCGGAATCGCGAAAGGAACTCATGGAAAGCTATCTTGCAAACGCAAACTAATTCAGCCATTTTCCTTATTTCATAACTTTTCCATACGAAATGAGGCTGCGGCACCTTACGAACCAATTCACGGTTCGCTCAGGCCGCAGCCTCATTTCCATTGTCTGATCAGTTCAGACGACTCGGCGGGAAACCCATTACCTGCCGGAAGAGCCTTGAAAAATAGTTAAAATCATAGATACCGACTTCCGCAGCGGCATCTTTCAACGAATAATGCTCCGACTGGATGTACGCGCAGGCGCGGATGATCCGGAGCCGGTTGACGTACTTGACCGGCGAGAGCCCTGTGACGTCCTTGAAAATTTTCCGGAAATAATTCGTGCTGAATCCGTACCGCCTCGCAAGCCGGTCGAAGTCGACGTTCTCGGTCAGATTCTTTTCCATATTGATGAGCACCTCCGAGATCGCCGTCTGGTTTTCCTTTGAGCAGATCGCATAGATCTGATTCTGGCGCGCCTGTGCAAGCCGGAGTTCGAGCAGAATCATCTCCATATATTTCTTCTTGAGCACCATCCAGAAATCCGGATCTTCCTCATTTTCCTCCTGAATGACATGCCGGAGCAGTTTTGAAATGTATGCGAATTCGTCCGGGCTCAGATGAATCACACCCTGTTTGCTGCTGTTCACAACGTATCCCGCGCTGCTGAGCTTCTCAGCGAAATAATAATCCTCCCGGTCCGCGAACGGCTCCGTATCCCCCGCTGTCTCATCCGCGGTATCCGGAAGGCAGACGTCCCGGCTGATGAGCAGATTGTCCACACCGCTCATGTCAAATTGCTCGACCTGCTCCCGCAGGGAGGCACCGGGGCGAATTTCTCCCGACGCATCCCGGCTTTTCGAAAACCGGTCTTCTGGCATCCCGGGTTCTCCGGTAAAAAATGCACCGAGTGCCCTTTTCGTGTCATCCGCAATCGCATCTTCCCGAAACTGGCAGTTGTACACAGATGCCTCCCCTTCGATCGAGAGGCCGTGCGGCTCTCCCGGATGCACGATGATCGCGTCTCCGATGATTAGCAGAGTATCGGTATTCCGGTAAATATGCTGACACGTGCCCCGCTCCATGATCATCACTTCATAGTAGCGGTGCCGGTGCATACCGACTGACCGGTTGTCACTCCAATGCTCAAAGGAGATACCGGAATTGTCGTTTTTATACATCCTGAAAACAGTGCTTTTCCCTGTCTCTCTGCTCATCTGTTCTGTCTCCGGTTTTATTCCGGGTTCAATTCGTTGATCCCTTCAGCCCGCTCTCCACCGCTCCGGACAGCTGTTCCGCCAGGTCCTGTGCGGTTTTCATATCCGCCGCCTTCGTATAATAATAGAATTTGATCTTCGGCTCCGTTCCGGACGGCCGCACCGCGAACCAGCTTCCGTCTGTCATCCGGAAAATCAACACATCGGACGGCGGTATATCCCCGTAGCCGTGGAGAAAATCGACGGCTTCCTTCACCCGGAACGCTCCGAACCGTTCCGGTTTCTCTGTCCGGAAACGGCTCATCACCGCACGGATTTCCTCCGCTCCGCTCTTTCCCTTCCGGACGATCGAAACCTGCTTTTCCGCGAAATATCCGTATTTTCTATACAGATCCTCCAGAAATCCGGCGAGCGTCTTTCCCTGCGCCGCGCAGAAGGCAGCCATCTCGGCAATCAGCATGCCTGCGCAAACGCCGTCCTTGTCCCGCACCCCGGAGCCGGGCGCACATCCGATGCTCTCCTCGTAACCGAAGAAATACGTGTATCCTTCCCGCTCCATCTCCGGAATTCTCCCGCAGATATTCTTGAAACCGGTCAGCGCTTCCACGACGCGGATCCCGTAATCATCACAGATCGCCCGGCCGAAATCACCGGTCACGATGGATTTGATCATGACCGGTTTTTCCGGCATCGTGCCGTTCCTCTTCCGGCTCTCCGCAAGATAAGCGATCAGGAGACCGCCGGTCTGATTTCCGTTCAGCGGAATCCACCCGCCGCTGCCGTCCGGGATCTCGACCGCCATCCGGTCACCGTCCGGATCCGTCGCGATCAGCACAGCCGCGCCCTTTTCATCTCCGAGCTTCTCCGCGAGGCGGAACGCACGGGGATCCTCCGGATTCGGGTATCCGACCGTCGTAAATTCCGGATCCGGATCCGTCTGTTCCGGGACAAGGAAAAACTTCGTAAATCCGCGCTCCTTCATGATCGTCCGAAGCGGGACGCTTCCCGCGCCGTTCAGAGGCGTATATACAATCGGCACGTCGAGCCGGAGCGAATCGCCCCCGTGCTGCGCCATCGATTCAACGTAATCAAGATAGCGGCGGTCCGTCTCCTCTCCGAGCATGATAACCCGGCCCGACCGGACCGCTTCATCCAGGGGAATTCTCTGAACGTGTCCGAAGAGATCCAGCTTCATGATCCGGTCCTGAATCCCGTCCGAAACCGCGCCCGAGATCTGCGCTCCGTCCTCCCAATAAACCTTGTATCCGTTGTATTCCTTCGGATTGTGGCTCGCAGTCATGTTGACGCCGGAGACGGCGCCGAGCTGCCGGATCGCAAAGGAAAGCTCCGGCGTCGGCCGCATCTCCGGAAACAGATACACGCGGATGCCGTTTCCCGCGAATATTTCAGCGGCGAGCTCCGAAAATTCCTTCGAATGATATCGGCAGTCGTAGGCGATCACCACGCCCTTTTCTGCCCGGCCCGGCTCCGTCAGAATGTAATCCGCGATTCCCTGCGTCGCCCTGCCGACCGTAAATTCATTCATCCGGTTCGTCCCGGCTCCGCAGATTCCCCGCAGCCCCGCCGTCCCGAACGCGATCTCCTGATAGAAGCGATCCGTAATCTCCGCCTCATCACCCGCGATCCCGAGGAGCTCCGCACGCTCAGGAGAATCCGCCGGCAGCTTCTTCAGCCAGTACTCATACATTTCATCCGCCGTCATCCGAATCGTACCTCCTTTGATTGGTGCTTTTATTATACCATCACAGTATGTACTTGTGCCGTTGATCGATTGATATTAATTTCTGATGGCAAAATTCATCTGCTCTTGTCATCAGAATTTGAAAATAAACTACCCTGAACCGTAAAATCCGAACCTTGCAGTCAAAAAAGAACCGCTTCGATCTCCATACAGGAAGCAATTTTCCTCCCGATGAAAACGAAAGCGGTCCTTCTTTGCTGTTGTTTCTTATTCCAATTTTTTAAGAACCGGAAGCGGTTCCCTCCGGATGATCAGCTCCAGCCGAAGATTTTCGCCAGCAGTCCGGTGGACTGCAGCGAGAGAAGCAGCATCATGACCGGACAGACAAACCGAATCATGACATAATACAGTTTTTTTCTGCGGAATTTTTTCCCGCCGTATTCCATCTCGTCCGCGACCCATTTCGGCCCGACGATCCATCCGATCAGAATCGTCGAGAGCAGGGAGATGATCGGCATCAGCAGGTTGTTGCTGATGTAATCCATAATGTCGAGCAGCTGGCCCGTCGCGCCGTTCGGTAGCTTCACTTCAAAATAGAAGATGCTGTAACCAAGCGCGACAACCGCCGTCATCACGCAATAGATCACGGTGAGGACCAGCGTGACCTTTTTGCGCGGCTTATGCGTGATCTCCATGCAGTTCGCCGTGATCGCCTCGAGAACGGAGACACAGGATGTCAGCGCCGCAAATGCTGCCATCACGAAGAACAGCACCGCGATCACCGGACCGATTTTTCCCATCGCCTCGAACACCTTCGGCAGTGAGATAAAGATCAGGCTCGGGCCCGCGTTCATTCCGTCCAGCCCGGCGAATACGTAGATCGACGGGATGATCATCATGCCCGCGAGGAACGCGACGAGGGTGTCAAAAAACTCGATCTGCGAGACGGACCGGTTCAGATCGACGTCTTTCTTAACGTACGATCCGTAGGTG
>ONLT01000023.1 GCA_900318755.1 uncultured Eubacteriales bacterium | reverse complement strand
GTCCACGAATATCGCGTTCCGCTGCAAGGAGTCCTTCCTCAAGAATGAGCTTCTGACGCTGGATTAATCCGGTTCGGGAGAATCAGCCGCGGCCCGACTGCCGGACCGTGCTGAAAGTTCCATATTAAATACCTCGTATATCTGGTTCGGGCGGCATTCTGGAAACTTCAGGGTGCCGCCCTCCGGACTATTAAGAAAAATCAAAAAACGGATGTACCGTGCTAATTCAAGACGGGAGGAAACCGACGATGATCACCAATTCTCTGAATCCGATTTCCGAACATTTTCGGGGAAGGAAAATACCGAAATTTGTTGACAGCCACTACATCAATCGCGAGCACAGCAATAAACACGCGTTTTTGTTTCACACGCATCCGGATAAGGCCGAGCTGTACTTTGTCTGCGCCGGAAGCACGCGTTATATGGTCGGGGACCATTTTTACAACATCTCCGCCGGGGATATCGTGATCTGCAGTCAGGGCGTGATGCACGGAGAGAGCTTCATGGATTACCACGCGGACAGCTCGATCTCGATCGGCGTTACCAATCTGTTTCTTGAGAATCTGCCGGAAAATGTACTCTGCGGCCCGAATGTAAAGCCTGTGATCAGCTCGGGGATGCTGACGGATCAGATCCGGGGAATATTTCAGCTGGTTTATTCACTCTCCGCCGGCAAGGAGTCGGAGATGGAGATCTGCGATATGCTGACGGTCTCGCTGATCCTTCTGATCACGGAGATGATCCAGAGCAGAAACCGGCTGCGGGTCAATGAGGCGGCGATCACGCCCGCGTTTACAGTGGCGAAGCGCATCCGGGGATACATCGACGATAATTACAATTACTTCCTGTCCGTGGCCGACATCGCAAAACGGATGAACATCAGCGAGAGCTACGCCTCTCACGTGTTCAAGGATTTCTACGGGCTGTCCCCGAAACAGTATCTCACGGAACGGAGGCTCGGAGAAGCCCAGAAGCTGCTCCAGCTCACAAAAATGACCGTCAATGAGATCGGCGAGTCATCGGGCTTTTCCAGAACAAGCCATTTCATCACGATTTTTCAGAAATACATCGGTCTTTCTCCGGCGAAATACCGCGCGTCACTGGTGAACATGAAAGTGACGGAAGACCCCCAGAAATAGAAAAATATGATTATACGATAACAGGTCCGAACCTGTAGAATGAGAGGAAAAGATGGACGTAAAACTTGGTATCTGTAATTTCTGCGTACCCGGAACCGGCGTGTTCGCGCCGGAGATTGTCAGCGGAATGGGACTGGACGGCATGTCGGTCGAATTCGGCTCCTATGAGCACGGATGGCCGCTTTCGCAGCGGAAGATTCAGGATCTTTATCTGGAGGCGCAGCAGAAGTACGGTCTGGAGTACCCGAACATCGGTGTCAGCGACGGCGACAACGTGCCGTTTCATGCCCGCAAAGGCACAAAGTGGGACCCGGTTGTCGAGGAAGAAGGAAGGCGCGCGATCGACGCGGCCGATTATATGAAAATCCCTCTTGTGTTCTTCTCCAATTTTAACGCAAGCGAGATCAAAAGCGACGAGGATCTGGAGGTCACCGCGCAGCGGTATCAGAGATTCTGCGATTACGCGGGAGAAAAGGGCATCGCGATCGGCTGTGAAAATCCGAATACGATTGCGGTTCAAAAAGACCTGATCCGCCTGGTCGACCGGAAAAATTTCTATCTGTTCTTCGATTCCTGCAACCACGCCTGCCTGACCGACATCGACGTTCATCAGGTACTCCGCACCCTGTATCCGTACTATTATCCGCAGATGCATGTAAAGGACGGAGTGAAGGGCTGCAACGCCCAGTACGTGCTGGGGACGGGGACGACCGGCTTTGCAGAGACCATCTCGTTTTTAAAGGAACAGAATTACAGGGGATGGCTGATTCTGGAGAACCTCTATGAACTGATGCCGATGAGACAGCTGAACGAAAATTATTTTGAAATCATGCGGCAGGACATTGAGGCTCTGAAAGCGGCGGTCCGATAAAACAGGCGGTCCCGATCATCCGGACCGGAGAGAATGACGGTCGGTAACCGGAAAAAGGAGCAGTCGTGATGGAACATAACCGGTTCTCGGAAGTAGAATTTGTCAATCTGCACTTCGTCGATGAGGATTATCACAATCGTCATTCCCAGCTGGTTCACGCCCACAGAGACGTGCTGGAGCTTTTCTATGTGCTGAAGGGCGAGGGACAGTACATCGTCGGAGGAAAGAAGTACATTGTCCGGTCCGGAAGCCTTGTGGTCTGCAACGTCGGCGTCATGCACGGCGAGGAGCCCTTCCGGAGCGATGTGATGGAGAGCTTCTGCTGCGTGCTCCGGAATGTTTCCGTTCCGGGACTGCCGCTGGATACGCTGACGCAGCCCTCCCAGAATCCGGTTTTCTACTTTCCGGAGGACGAGGGGGCGGTGGGTCATATCATGGCGGCTCTCTACAATCTGAACCGGGAGGGCGGTCACGCGGCGGAATGCCGGCTTCTCTCGGAAGCGCTCCTGTGGCTCGTCACGGAAAAGATCGAAAGCCGCCGGCAGACCCATGAGGAGATGAAGCACAACGCGGAAGAGTTTCTGAAGAACGTCACGCTGTATCTCGATGAACATTATCACGAGCCGATCTCGCTGAAGGAACTGGCGGAACGCTTTCATATCAGCCAATATTATCTCGCGCACATTTTTAAGGATGAGATCGGGCTTTCGCCGATGAAATATGTGCTGTACCGGCGCATCGGCGAGTCACAGAACCTCCTGATGAATACGGCGATGCCGGTGGGGGAGATCAGTGACCGGCTCGGCTTTTCCGACAACTGTCATTTCAGCACAACCTTTAAAAAGTACGTTGGCGTAACGCCCAGTCAGTACCGGATCCATTTCCGGAACCGATAAACAAAGTCCGGCCGGTTTCGTGTCCGGAGCAGATAAGGGAACGGTCAGGAGGCCGCGGTTGAACAATCAGGTTCTTCCGCGGCCTTTTTTTTACGGACAGCACAGGAAAAAATAGACAAAAAAACATGTCTGATTATTGTATATCAAAGCAATTTGATAAAAAACATGGCGGACCGGATCGAAAAAGGCGGCGAAATACGGCAAGAATCGCCTAACGTATTTCACAGAACCGCTGATATCATACAATTATCAGAAAGTATTTGCCGATGATCCTCTCTTCTGAAAAAAGGATCAAAAAAGAAGAGTATCCCGAAAAGAGCAGCACAAGTAAGGAGGTTTTTATGAAATTGAAAAACAAATTTGCGGCGGTCTCTGTTGCGGCGGTTATAGCAGCGGCCCTTGCCGGCTGCGGCGGAAGCTCCGGATCGCAGGCATCCGGTTCCTCATCCTCGCAGGCGTCCGGATCCTCTTCCCAGACATCCGTTTTATCCGGAGTGTCTGAGAACGCAAATGGGACATCAGCCTCGTCCGCCGCTTCCGCGGGAAGCGGATCCTACCGAATCAGCATGATTGTAAAGAATACGGACGAGCATTTCCAGAGAGTCAAAGCAGGGGCGGAGGCTTACTGCGCGGAGCACCCGGGAGTAACCGTCGATTTTATGGCTCCGACTTCCCAGACAGCCTACGATGAACAGAACAACGCGGTAGAGACGGCGCTCTCCACAAGCGATTACAGCGGATACATTATTGCGCCGCTTCAGTCGGATTCGGTGGCTACGCTC
>ONLT01000108.1 GCA_900318755.1 uncultured Eubacteriales bacterium | reverse complement strand
CGGCGTTGAGCTGGCGATGTCCTGCGATATCCGGATCTGCTCCGAGAACGCGAAATTCGGTCAGCCGGAAGTCGGCCTCGGAATCACTCCGGGATGCGGCGGAACCCAGAGACTTGCGCGAATCGTGGGAACCGGCAGGGCGAAAGAGATGCTCTACACGGCACGTGCGACTTACACCGCTGAGGATGCCCTGAAGATGGGTCTCGTCAACAACGTATATCCGATCGAGGATCTCATGGATGAGGCGATGAAGCTCGCAAATGAGATCGCGGCGCAGGCTCCGATCGCTGTCTCTCTCGTAAAAGAGGCGGTGAATGTCGGAACGCAGACGGACCTCAATTCCGCTCTGAAATTCGAGGGCAACTGCTTCGCACAGTGCTTCGCAACCGAGGACCAGAAGTACGCGATGGAGTATTTCCTGGATAAGAGCAAAGATAAACCGGAAAAAGTCTTCAAAAACAAATAAATTCTTTTGCTGAATCGTCTGTCGGGCGGGCCGCCGCGTATGCAGCGGCCCGCCTTTTATTATGGGAGATTCGGGAGCGGAGAGGGCTGCGTGCGCCTTTTTGCGGGAGTGACCGCGCCATGGTACCCGGTATAGCATTGAGCACACCCCGGTTTTATTGTAGAGTTTACGTATAAAACCTGTTGAAAAAGCAAAAAATGAGAGGGCAGTTTATGTACTACAATCCAATGACAGACCATTATTCTCCGGAGGATGGAGGCGGAACAGATCCCGGTCAGCAGAATCTGACGGGCTCCGGGCAGCAGAATCCGTATTCGTATTCTGATTACGGCACCGCCGGACCGGACGGCAGTTCGTCCGGTCAGCAGCTTCCTGAGAAGAAAAAGAGGAGCAAAGCGCCGCTGATCGCGGTCTGTGCGGCCGCAGCAGCGGTTATTGTCGCGCTTGTTCTGAAATTTGTCGTATTTGCCAGCCCGAACGATCTGATTGTGAAGGCGTGCAAGGCCACATTCCAGGCGGAGGATGACCCGCTTGCGGGCCAGATCAAAAAAATTGCGGATGTCACGAAGGACGGGGAGTTTTCAGCCAGCGGAACCGTCGTCATCCCGCAGGGCCTGATGGGTACCGGTTACCAGCTGGCAACGCCTGCGGAGGATTTTGAACTGGAGTTTGACTATGATCAGGCAAAGGGCGGACAGAGCGCAGAATTTCAGTTCAATTATAGCGGGAGAGATTATGATATAAAAGAAGCGCTTGATGACAAGACGCTGACGCTGAGTCTCGACGGGCTTTACTCTGCGCCCCTTCAGTATCCGTACACGACCGACAAATCCGACTCGGCCTTTGCCGAAATGGTGGGCGGATCCGAAAGCCTCGACCTTGCGGATCAGGCGATCAAGGCGTTTTATTCTCTGACTCAGAAGGGATCGACTGATACGGCGGCGATTCTTGAGGAGCACTTCAAAGAACTGGACTTTAAACGGGCAGGCAGCCGGGAGATCGGCGGAGAGAAGTGCAGGGGATATTCGGCGACCCTGACCGAAGACTGGGCTCGGGATCTGTATGATGATATGCTGGGTGCTGGAATGACGGACGAAATCAAAAATCTGCTGGGAACCCTTCAGGGCCTGGGGAGCACGTCCTTTGATGCGGATTTCAGCGCGGTCGATCATTGCAGGATCACGTATTATGTCGGCAAGGGAAAGCTGAGAGGCATTGAGATCGTACCGGATCAGCAGGCGGTGAAAGATTCTTCCGCCGTTGAAGGAGACTCCGGCGAGGCGGATTCGGTTCTGGCGGTATTCAAAGGGGAAGATGTGCCGTGGTATCAGACAGAGATCACAGGAAGCGAGGGAGGAAAGGTCACGCTTGACGTCAGCAAAGACGGAGATCAAATGGTTTACGCCCTTTCGTCGGATGAAAACGGAAGCGGCGTGCTCAAATATAAGTCCGGTGACGGAAGCTTTTCGATCGAATCCGATGATCAGGAAATCCTGTCGGGGACCATTCTGGCGCAGGATGATTCCGCAAAAATCGAGGGACAGATCACGGATCAGACATCCGGCGAGAGTTTCCGGTTCGGGATTGATCTGAGCGGAACCGCAGAAATTCTGAAAATCGACGGGACGCCGGCGGATATCACCACGTGGACGCAGGACGACTGGAGCCAGTTCGTCGCGGAGCTGGGCCAGACCGCTTATTCATATTGATCATGGACCGCGGACCGGAAGCTGACTCTGTATTCATTTTCGGATCGGAGGAATTTATGGAGCGTGAAAACGGATCGGCCGGATCGGCCCCAGCAGTCCTTTCGGTGCGCGGCATCGCGCACCGTTTTCGGAAAAACCGTGTGCTGACCGGCGTCACATTCGACGGCGGTCAGGGGAAATGCATCGGCGTGATCGGCCTGAACGCGTGCGGAAAGAGCACGCTTCTCTCGATCCTGGCGGGCATCCGGAAGCCGGACGAAGGCGAATTCGTCTGCTTCGGCCACCGGATGTTTCGCGAGAAAGGGTGGTTCCCGCGCCTGATTTCATACGTTCCGCAGGAAAATCCGCTGATCGGAGAACTCTCCGTGCGTGATAATGTGCGGCTCTGGACCGGAGGAACCGACCGGGATGAATCGATTCTCGACCGTATGCAGATTGCGGAACTGATGGAGAAAAGGACGGCCGACCTTTCAGAGGGAACGAGGCGGCGCCTGGCCATCGCCTGTGCGATGGCCGGCAGACGGCCGGTTTTGATCATGGATGAGCCGGCCTCCTCCCTTGATCTTCACCAGAAGGATGTGATCCACCGCTGTATGCGGGAATATCTCCGTCAGGAGGGGACGATTCTGCTTGCGACGCACGACGAGGAGGAAATCCGCTCGTGCGATGCGCTGTATTATATTGACGGGGGACGGGCGTCCGAAACCAAGGCGGAGGAAGCAATCCGGAGGCTTCGAGAGGGGAGATGAACAATCCGCGCATAAAATTATTCTTTGAGCTTGAAATCAAGAAGGGACTGGCGCTTCTTCCCTCGTTTCTTCTGATGCTTTCGGTCACCGTCGGAATTCTCGCGATAGCTTCGGCGATTTTCTGCGCCGCGATGGGGAAGGATCACGTTCTGCCGCATCTTTCTGTCGCGATCGTTTCGCCGGATCAGGACGAAATGACGCAGACCGCGGCGGATCTGATCCGTGACATGGAATCCGTCAGAAGCATCGCCACGTTGGATTTTATGGACCGTGAGAAAGCGGAGAAACAATTCGGCAGCGGAAGCGTCCAAGCGATCATCTATCTGCCGGAAAATCTGTACGATTCCATTGACAGCGGTGAAAATCTTCCGGTCACCGTAAAAATCAGCAAAGAATCCGGCCTGGCCTCGACGCTGTTCCGTGAGCTCGCCGAGAGCGGGGCCTCACTGATTCAGACATCCGAAGCCTCGATCTACGCCCTGGCGCAGGTGTCGCTGACCTATCCGCTGACGGGCTCCGCGCAGGATCTGATGAATAAAATGGCGGTCTCCTACATCAGTACAATCATGAACCGGGGAAGCGTCTGGAATGAGACGATGCTTTCCGCCTACGGAACGGTCACTCCGGCGATGTACTACGCGCTGTCCGTCATGCTTCTGACCGTGCTGCTGTTTGGGACCGCCTTCGCGGTTTTCTACAGCGGCGGGGAGGAAAGCGCGGGGCGGCTTCTTCGAAGGGACGGTGTCGGGGGCGTCGCGCAGTCCGCGGCAAAAATCACCGCGATGACGATTGTTCTCTGGATTCTGCTGACAGCCTGGTATTTTGCGCTGTTTCTGGCCGGTTTTACCGGATTCCGGCCGGCTGCGGCGCTTCTTCTGCTGTTCGCGGCGTTTTCTGTTTCCTCCTTTGTTCATCTGATTTACTGTTTTGCGAGAGGGGAGAGCGCTGTTTTCTTTTACGCGGTGATCAGCATCGTTCTGTTTTTTCTTTCGGGAGGGATCGTTCCGAAAACCGTATTTCCCGCGTGGCTCGCCCGGATCGGGTCGGCGCTTCCGACAGGCGTTCTGGAACAGTACCTGTCCGTCCTGCTGTACGGCGGGAGCTTTGGGGCGGCCGGCGGACGCGGTGTTTTTATGCCGGCTTCCGTGATCCTGTACGGCGCCGCGATGGCGGCGGCCGGAACGTGGAGGTGGGAGAATGCCAGACTGTAATCAAAATCCGACGCCGGCGGCATATTTCAGGACGGCCCGCGTCCGCCGCCCGGTGAGATGGGCGATCCGGTTCTGGATGCTGCTGAAGAAGCATCTGAAAAATCCGGCTTATTATCTCTGCCTCGCTGCGGCAGCCGCGTTCGCTGCGATGCTTATGCGGATCACGGAGCCGGCCGTCGGCGGAGCGTACGGTGTGTACAGCGGAGGCGGGACGGCTGCGGAACGCATCGTCGAATCCATGGAAAGGGAAGCGGAGTCGGATTCTGAGAAAACAGGGGAGCAGAGCCGGATGATTGTCTACAAGGATGAGTCCGGAATGAGAAGAGATCTCTACGCCGGGAGAATCGACTGTGCGTTTGTACTTCCGGCTGCCCTTGATGATGCGCTGGACGCGGGGAGGCTGTCCGGGAGTGTTGAATATTACAGCACCCCGTCGACCGCGCAGGGAGAAGTTCTGAAGGAGAAAGTCTACGCGAATCTGTTTCAGGAGTACGCGCGGCGGAAGCTGGCCGGCTTTGCCGGCGACGGACGGACCTTCCGGCTCAGCGCCCGGAATGAGGCGGAGAGAAAGGAAGAGGAGGGGATGATCGCGGGGGAACTCGCGGAGAAATATGAAACATATCGCCGGGATCCGGGGATCTTTCAGGCCTCATTCATCACGGAAAACGGCGCGGAGGCCGCGGAAAACAGAGAGACTTCCGCGCCGCGGCGCGGAAGCGCGATCTGCGGGATCCTTCTGTTTTCGCTTGCCCTGATTTTCGCCCGGGTGCGCTTCGCATCCGGCCATCGCCGGATGATGGCCGCCTTCGGGCGGCACGAGGGAAGGATGTGGTCTGTTCTGGAGGTGTTTGCTCCGATGCTTCCGGCAGCGGTGCTGTTTGGCATCTACATGGCGGCGGCCGGCATCGCCGGCGGATGGCGCCCGGCCGTGTCAGCGGCCGCCGGTCTGTTCCTCTGCACGCTGTGGAGCACGGCTTTTGCGGCGGTTTTCCGCAGAGAGGCCTCCTACCTGTTCTGCATCCTCGCCGTGATCGCGCTGGCGGTGCTGACCTGCCCGGCCTTTTTCACCTACGCATCTCTTACGCCGGCGCTGGCCGGGCTGAAGTGGATTTTCCCGATCGAATATATTCGTCTGCTTCTGTGAGCGCCGCCGATGGTGAAGCGGCTCCGCAGCCAATCCCGCTTTTCTGCGCGAAAAAAGAGGGCCATCGTTCGATGGTCCTCTTTGTGCCATAATTGCGTAAGGATTACTTGCTTGCCTTGTAATCTCTGATCGCCTGAGTCAGGAGCGGCGTTACCTTGAACAGGTCGCCCGTGATGCCGTAGTCAGCGATCTCGAAGATCGGAGCGGCTTCGTTCTTGTTGATGGCGATGATGCACTCGGAATCCTGCATGCCGGCCTTGTGCTGGATCGCACCGGAGATGCCGAGCGCGACGTATACCTTCGGGTGTACGGTCTTTCCGGTCTGGCCGACCTGATGGTCAGCGGAGAGCCATCCGGAGTCGATCGCCGCGCGGGAACCGCCGACGACGCCGCCGCCGAGAGCATCTGCGAGATCCTCGGCGAGCTTGATGCCGGTGTCGACGTCCGCCGCGATACCACGGCCGACGGATACGACATAATCAGCACCGACAAGGTCGACCAGCTTCTTGGCAGCCTTGACGACATCGATTACCTCGGTCTTGAGGTCTTCCGGCTTGATATCCGGTGTAACTTTCTCGACTTCAACCGCGTCAGCCTTCGCCTGATCGAACGGAGCTTTTTTCAGGACACCCGGACGAACGGTAGCCATGGACGGACGGAAGCGCGGGCAGATGATGGAAGCCATCAGGTTTCCGCCGAATGCCGGACGCGTCATCTTCAGATCCTTGGATACGTCGTGATCCTTGCCGAGAACCTTGGCGGTTCCGATGCCGGCGATTCGCTCGGGTTTCAGCACGGAGTTGTTCGTCAGGAAATCCTTGTAGATGTCCATGTCGATGTCCAGATGCGTGCAGTCCGCGCAGAGACCGGTGTGCAGACGGGCCGCGCAGCGCGGGCCGAGATCACGTCCGATGTTGGTTGCGCCGATCAGGAAGATTTCCGGTTTCTTGTCCGCGATGACATCGCAGATTGCTTTTGCGTAAGCGTCGGTCGTGTAAACCTTCAGGGCCGGATCGTCAACGACGATGACTTTGTCAGCGCCGTATCCGCCGAGCTCCTTCGCGAGGCCGTCGACGTTGTCGCCGAGCAGAAGACCGACCAGCTTCACACCGAGCTCATCCGCCAGACGGCGCGCCTCGGAAATCAGCTCGAAGTCTGTCGGCATCAGTTTGCCGTCTCTCTGCTCGCAGAATACCCACACATCCTTAAAAGCAGATACATTGCTACTATCAAAATTTTCCATGATATGAAATTCTCCTTTCTTAGATGATGTGTTTCTCACCCAGGATACCGGCAAGTTTCTCACATGTCTCCTTGCCGTTGCCCTCGAGCATCTGTCCAGCGCCCTTCTGCGGCGGTGTGAAGGAAATCAGGATGTTCGTCGGAGAACCAGCCAGACCGATGTTTGTAAGATCGATGAGCGGGCTG
>ONLT01000013.1 GCA_900318755.1 uncultured Eubacteriales bacterium | reverse complement strand
TCTCCGGGAATCGCGGAGGCCTTTTCCGCGTCCTTTTCCCAATCCTCCGCCGTCTCATAGAGATCCTTCAGATTCCACGTATCTTTTTCCGGGATTTCTTCCCGCTTCCTTATCTTTTCCGTCATCCCACGTATTCCTTTCCTGCATGATCATGCATCCCCGGCCGGGGGTTATTCGTTTCTCAGCGCTTCGACCGGATCGCTCTTCGCCGCCTTGCCCGCCGGAATCAGCCCCGCGAGCAGCGTCAGGCCGATGCTCAGCGCGATCAGAAACAGCGCACTCAGCGGATGCAGCATCGCGCGCACCGACTCGCCGGTCACTCTCAGTATGATATAATTCGCAAGCGGAATCAGCGCCAGTGTGATGCCGACTCCCAGAATTCCCGCAAAGGCGCCGGTGATAAACGTTTCCGCGTTGAATACGTGGGCGACGTTTCTCTTCGAGGCGCCCAGCGCCCGCAGAATTCCGATCTCCTTGCGCCTCTCGAGGACGCTGATGTAGGTGATGACACCGATCATGATCGAGGACACCACGAGTGAGATCCCGATAAACGCGATCAGCACGTAGCTCACCGTATGAATCATCTTTGTGATCGACTGCATCATCGCCCCGACCATATCCGAGTACGTGATCACGCGCTCCTCATGGCCCTCGCTGCGCATCCGCTCGTTATAATCGTCCATTATCCCCGTCACACCGGATTTCGACTGGAAATCCTTCGCGTAAAGATCGATCAGCAACGGGTTGTCCGGGTCCGCGTAGCCCAGAGAGGTCAGATTGCCCTCGTAGGAATCGTCCTCCCCGGTCAGGATCGACGTGAGCAGCTCCTGGATCTCGCCTGCGCTCATGTTCATCCGGATCGCCCGGCCGAACGCGTCCTCGTCGATTTTGAAAAAGTCTCCCATGTTCTGATTCGCCTGCTCCGCGATCTGCGTCATCGCCGCCGTCAGAACCTGCTCAATCCTCTTTGTCACCTCGCCGATCACCCGGTCCGCCGCGGAGGCGATCTGATCTGACAGTCCGCTTCCGACCGCGGCCATCGCACTCTTCATCTCTCTGCCGATCGCCGCCTCGAGGCCGGAGGTGTCGATCATGGACGCGGCCGAATCCGCAAGGAGCTTCTGCGCCCCACCGCTTCCCAGATAGGCTGCGAACGATTCCGCCAGCTTCGAAACCTGCGGCATCTGATTCTCCCCGGCGTACTTTTCATACCCATCGAACAGCGCGGATCCGAGCTCCCGGATCCCATCGTCCGTCGGCGACAGACCGTCGATCCGGAAGAGGGACAGCACACGCTGCACCGCCTGGTTCCCCGCGTCCGACGCGAGAAACCTGCGCAGATTTTCCGGGTCGTAGACCGACGAGCCGGCGCCGTCCTGCTGCTTCGACCAGTCGATATACGACTGCGTGACCTCCGTCAGCACCTGTTTCACCCCTTCTTCCGAAATCTGATCGTTCAGATGCTGATTGATGATCTTTGTGATCTGTTCTTTCAGAATCTGCCCCGCCGAATCGGACAGAAGATAGCTTCGGAACGCGTCGCCGAGCGCGCTGTAATTCGTCGACGGATCGCTCTTCGCATATTCCAGATAACCGGAGGCAAGCTGTTCAAACAGCGATTTCATATCGTCCGCGGTCGCGTTGATCTTCACCGTTCCGGCCAGCTCCGCGATTTTTTCGGAAGAAAGTCCGGGCAGCGCGCCTGCGAGCGCGTCCGTGTCGATCAGATCGCCGGGATTCATCCGGCTGAAATCCGGAACCGCCGATCCCATCCCGCTCTCGATCGTATCCTCCATCGAGCCGGCGAGATCCGAACCGGCCAGCGCGTCGGTGTCGATCGAGAACGCCTTCGCCACCGCGTCGTGATCGAGGGTGATCATCTTGCTGAAGTCAAGTCCGCTCCCGTCGTCCTCTCCGAAGGGCTTTCCCGTAAAAATGTTCTGCTCCGGATTTGCGAGCTGCTCCTTTACCGGGGCGCTCTCCTTCGCCTGCGTCATGCAGCGCGTGATCAGACTGTGGGGATAATTCAGCCCCTGCTGGAGCGCCATCGCATTTTCCCCGTTTTTCGGCTGGACGATTCCGACGATCTTCATGTCCTCGCCCCTGCTCACCAGATCCTTTACATAATCCGCGTTGTCCGAGTGATCGGTCCACACGCCGTACTGCTCATCCTTCGTGTAATAATCCGCGCTCTGGACGAGCTTAAAGGTCCGCCCGAGAAACGTGCCGTAAGGGTACGTCTCCTCCCCGTCCCCGGATGAGGAGGAAAACGCCGACGTGACGCGTACGCCCTCCGCGGAAGACGCCCCGGCATCCTCCGAAGCTGCGGACGAGGATCCGGCATCTCCCGGCGCCGCGGACGAGGATCCGGCATCTCCCGGCGCCGCGGACGAAGATTCGGCATCTCCCCGCTCCGACGTTCCGATCACTGCCTCCGCGCTGTCGCCCAACGTATCCTTCGCGATGTTTTTTATGGAGCGGGACGATCCGTTCAGCGAGAAATTCTGGATCATTTTCTCGAGCTCTTTCGGGTCGCGGATCCCCAGCTCGTAGAGCAGAACATCCGAAACCTCTCCCTTCGCGGAAAGGACCAGAATCACTTCCCGGTCATTTTCCGGCCACCGCCCCGCCTTCACATCGTAAAGATCCTCGTAGAGCGCCGGATTTTCCGGCATGGCGTGAAACAGCGTCTCTCCGAACACTCCGCTCACGAGGCTGCTCACGTCGATGACAGACGTCATCATCGAGAAGAGCATCTTGTTCGGATTCAGCTGCCAGGTGCCCGTCCCGTCCTGCCGGTAGATCTGCGGTGTCACATCGTACCCGTATTCAACCGCGGTCGTGTACTGTTCAATCCCGCTCGTTCCGCTGTCAAAAAACTGTTTCAGCCCGGCCAGATCGTTGCTGTTCACTCCGGAGAGAACCCGTCCCGCCATCTCGTCGACGCCGACATCATTTACCCGGATATCCTTCTGCTTAACCCGTCCGAACATACTTCCGCTGTTCTCCGTGATCAGGGACGCGAGATCAATCCCGGCCCGGCTGATTTCAAGCGGGTAGGAGGTAAGGGTTGCCTCTTCCGTCGCGCGGACGTATCCGCTCACGCCGGCAGAAAGCGCCAGCACCAGCGCGATTCCGATGATGCCGATCGATCCGGCGAAGGAGACCATAAACGTCCGCGCCTTTTTTGTCTTCAGGTTATTAAAGCTCAGGGAGAGCGCCGTCAGAAAGGACATGGAGGTGCGGCGGAACGCCTTTTTATCCGCCTTTTTCTTTCTCCGGACCTCTTTTCTGGTAAATCCGGTCCCTCCCTCTTCCCCGTCCGCGGCGGCCCGCGGAATTTCAAGCGGATCGGAATCGTCCACAATTCTTCCGTCGCTGATCTGCACAATGCGCGTCGCATAGCGCTCCGCAAGCTTCGGATTGTGTGTGACCATCACCACGAGGCGGTCCTTCGCCACCTCTTCCAGCAGCTCCATCACCTGCAGACTCGTCGCCGAATCGAGTGCTCCGGTCGGCTCGTCCGCGAGCACAATATCCGGATCATTCACAAGGGCGCGCGCGATCGCCACCCGCTGCATCTGGCCCCCGGACAGCTGATTCGGCTTCTTATTTATATGCTCCGAAAGCCCGACCCTTTTCAGCGCCTCCTCCGCACGTCTTCTCCGTTCCGCTCCGGATATTCCGCTGATGGTCAGCGCAAGCTCGACGTTGGAGAGGATGCTCTGGTGCGAGATCAGATTGTAGCTCTGAAATACGAACCCGACGGTATGATTCCGGTACGCGTCCCAGTCCCGGTCCTGGTAATCCTTCGTGGAGATCCCGTTGATCAGGAGATCGCCGCTGTCGTAGCGGTCGAGTCCCCCGATCATATTCAGCAGCGTCGTCTTGCCCGACCCGCTGACCCCGAGAATCGCGACAAACTCATTGTCCCGCAGATTCAGCGAGATCCCGTCCAGCGCGCGCTGCGCCGAATCTCCGACATGATATTCTTTTACTAAATTTCTTATCTCAAGCATAAAATTACCTATCTGCAGTATAAACGCCGCCTGCGCAAATTTCAATTACGTAAACCGGCGTCTGTAAAATGTACGTAAAGGCGCCCCGGCCGGCCGCAAAAGCCCGCGCAATGCGGTCCGCAGCTGATTGACACGCCAAAGGCCGGATGATAGAATAGGGCCGCTTCTGTGAATGCAGCTGCCGCATCTCCGGGCGGAACCGTCCGGATTTTTTGCGCGCCGGAACAATTTGGAGGATCGGATCGTGTCCTGGAATTTCATGTTTTTTATCAACAGTGCGCTTCTGGGTGTCGGCCTTGCGATGGACGCCTTTTCCGTCTCGATGGCAAACGGTCTGTCCGAGCCCCGAATGAGCAGGCGCAGGCAGCTCGGCATCGCCGGCGTTTTTGCCGGTTTTCAGGCGCTGATGCCGATGATCGGATGGATCTGCGTCCATACGATCGTCCGCTATTTCCGCGCCTTCGAAAAGCTGATCCCGTGGATCGCTCTCTTCCTTCTGGCGTGGATCGGAGGGAAAATGCTTTATGACGGAATCCGCGGCGGCGAAGGGGAGGAAACCTCCGGCCGGCTCACCCTGCCGGCGCTGCTCATCCAGGGCGTCGCGACCTCCATCGACGCGCTCTCCGTCGGCTTTACGATCGCGGATTACGCGCTTCCGATGGCGATTGTCTGCGCTCTGATCATTGCCGTCGTCACATTTTTCATCTGCGCCGCGGGACTCCGCATCGGAAAGCGCTTCGGCACGCGCCTCGCGGGCCGCGCCCAGATCCTCGGGGGGATCATCCTCATCGGGATCGGCCTCGAGATCTTTCTCACCGGAATATTCTGATGATTCCTGTGCGCAGGTCTTCTGATCATTCCTAAAAAGTTCGTGAAATTTCAGAACAATCCGGAAATTCCCTTGAAAACACTCCGACAAAATGATATAAGTTCAGTATCCTGATCCGCTTTTCAGCGGATATGCAAACCGAACCCCAACGCACAAATCCTCCGGCGCTCCCGGGGGATTTTGTCATTTCGGTTTTTTTCCTGTATTTCTGGACTTTATATCCCCGAGGCTGTACTATAGACCTAGTTTATCGTTTTTGCAGGGGGAATTATGAAAAAAAAGAAAAAAACCAGTCTTGCCGCCCTCATCGCGATTTTTGTCTATCTGGCAATCATTATCATCGCCGCGGTGACAACGACTCCCGAAACGGTCGTCAGCTCCGGGTGGGCTCTTTTCCCGCCGGTCGTCGCGATCGCTCTCGCACTCATCACAAAAGAAGTATACAGCTCGCTGTTTATCGGTATTCTGACCGGCGGGCTTCTGTACTCCGGCTTTCATTTTACAGGGACGCTGACTCATATCTTCTCAGACAGCATGATCTCCGTCCTGTCCGACTCTTCGAATGTGGGAATCCTTATTTTCCTCATCATCCTCGGCATGATGGTTCAGCTGATGAACCGGGCCGGGGGCTCCGCCGCCTTCGGCGAATGGGCGTCGCGCCACATCAAAACGCGGGCGGGCGCGCAGCTGGCGACCATTGCGCTCGGCGTCCTGATTTTTATCGATGACTACTTCAACTGCCTGACGGTCGGTTCCGTCATGCGTCCGGTCACCGACAAAAACAACGTGAGCCGCGCGAAGCTCGCCTATCTGATCGACTCCACCGCCGCACCGGTCTGCATCATTGCCCCGATCTCTTCGTGGGCCGCTGCCGTCACCGGATTTGTCAAGGGCGAAAACGGAATGGTTCTGTTTCTTTCCGCCATCCCGTTCAATTACTATGCGCTTCTGACGATCGCGATGATGATCCTTCTCGTCGTCAACGACATCGACTACGGTCCGATGGCGATTCACGAGAACCACGCGCGGCACGGCGATCTTTACACGACTCCGGAGCGGCCCTACGAGAACGCGGACGACAGCGCGGCATCCCCGAACGGGAAGATTGTCGACATGCTTGTGCCGATTATCTCGCTGATCGTCTGCTGCGTCATCGGGATGATCTACTCCGGCGGATTCTTCAGCGGAACGGGCTTCATCGACGCATTCGCGAACAGCGACGCGTCTGTCGGCCTGGTGCTCGGATCGGCCGTAGCGCTCGTCATCACACTGATCTTCTACCTCGTGCGGCGCGTCCTTCCTTTCAAGGACTGCATGGACTGCCTCCCCGAGGGATTTAAGCAGATGGTTCCGG
>ONLT01000046.1 GCA_900318755.1 uncultured Eubacteriales bacterium | reverse complement strand
TCAAACAGAGAGACTCCCAGAATATCTTCGATTTTCTTCATGGATCTGGTGAGCGCAGGCTGTGATACCGCGAGCTCTTCGGCGGCGGCAGACAGTGTTCCGCACCGGCTGAACGCGGCGAGTTGCTCCAGCAGATAGATTTCAATATATTCCATAGGTCTTCCTCTTTCTTTAAGTCGTGTCTGTTCATTAAGTCCCCGCCGAAATTGATGGCTGAGTACGCATTTAGAATAATTTATAGTTATAGTATATATGATTACTCGATATTGTACAAGTCCTTAATTACGGCATATAATCATGGTGTAAACAGAAACGAAGAGAAACAGCAATATAAATGGAGGTAATTAAATGAAATATTTTACACTGAACAATGACAATGTAATGCCGATGGACGGGATCGGAGTTTTTCTGCTCTCTCCACAGGAGGCGGAGAAGTCCGTATTCAGCGCTCTAAAGGACGGAGTACGTCTGATCGATACGGCCAACGCCTACATGAACGAGAAGGCCGTGGGGCGTGCGATGAAAGAGAGCGACGTGGCGCGGGAAGAAATTTTCCTGGTGACAAAACTCTGGCCGACGGTCTATGAAGAGGAAGACGCGGTAGAAAGGACTCTGGAGAGACTGGGAACAGATTATGTGGATCTGATGTTCCTGCATCAGCCGGCGGGCAACTGGAGAGCGGCGTACAGAACATTGGAAAGGGAATATAAGGCGGGAAGAATCAGAGCTATCGGTCTCTCCAATTTTCCGGAGAAGCTGGTCAGAGAAATTCTGCAGACCGCGGAGATTAAACCGCAGATGGTTCAGGTAGAGGCGCACCCGTATTTCCCGCAGACGGAGCTGAAAAAACTGCTCGCGGAGAACGGAATGGGGCTGATGGCCTGGTATCCTCTGGGGCACGGAGACAAAAACCTGATAGACGAGCCTGTGTTCACGCGTCTTGCGGAAAAGTACGGAAAGACCAATGCGCAGATTATCCTTCGCTGGCATATTCAGGAAGGCAACGTCGTGTTTCCGGGATCCAGAAACCCTGAACACATCCGCGCCAATTTCGACATCTTCGACTTTGAACTGGCGGAAGAGGAAATGAAGGAAATCGCAAAACTGGACAAGAATATCCGTTATTACAACGCGACGCCTGAAGACATCCAGAAGTATGCGTCGATGGAACTCGATTTTGACTCACAGGAATAAAGATATCGCTTTCGGAACGGACAGGTCACAGTGACCGGTGAAAGCAGACAGGGAGGAAATTATGAAACACAGGAAGAGTGACAGAAACAGAAAGAGAGGGAGAACAACGGCAGTAGCGGCCGTAATCACGATTGCCGCACTGCTCCTTGCAGGATGCGGAGCGGGATCAGGCGGCTCAGCTTCAGAGAGCTCCTCCGGTTCCGGAAACGGACAGGCGAAAAAAGATCGGAAAATCCTCGTGGCATACTTCTCTGCCAGTGGAAATACGAAATCCGCCGCAGAGAAAATCGCCGAAGAAACCGGCGCGGATCTCTTTGAGATACAGCCGGAGGACAGCTACTCCGACGAGGATCTCGACTGGACAGAGGAAGAAAGCCGGGTGAATAAGGAGCATGAGAAGAAGAGCCTTCAGAATATAAGGCTGAAGAAGACGACTCCCGACGGCTTCGATGAATATGATGTTGTATTCATCGGATACCCGATCTGGTGGGGAGACGCCGCATGGCCGGTAAACAACTTTGTAAAAGATAACGATTTCTCCGGGAAAACCGTAATCCCGTTCTGCACCTCGACGTCCTCGTCGATCGGCGACAGCGGGGACAATCTGAAGAAAATGGCCGGAACAGGGAACTGGCAGAGCGGCGAGCGTTTTTCGGAGAACGCGTCGTCCGATGAGATTAAATCGTGGATTGACGACCTGAATCTGTAACAGAGCTGCACTGACGCCGGAATCGGAATATGACTGAGCGGAACTGAAATGAAGCCGCAATGAAACTGTAATTTATGGAAATGGAGGCAGATTTATGAAATACAGAGTGATCGGAAAGGATTTGAAGGTTTCCGCGGTGGGGCTGGGCTGCATGGGGATGAGCCACGCATACGGAACGCCGCCGGACAGAGGAGAACTGCTGGAGCTGTTCGCACAGGCAGTCGATCAGGGATATACATTCTTTGACACCGCGGAGCTCTACGGATCGGAAACAGACCCTCATGACAATGAAAAACTGGTGGGGGAAGCCCTGGAGCCGTACAGGGACAAGGTTGTCATTGCCACGAAATTCGGAATCCGCTTTGATACGACCACAGGAGAGACGAATATGCCCGTCATTCCGGATTCCAGACCGCAGACGATTCGGGGCGCTGTGGAGGGCTCATTGAAGAGGCTGAGAACGGACCATATCGATCTGTACTATCAGCATCGGCAGGATCCGAAGGTTCCGGTAGAGTCAGTGGCGGAAACGATGGCGGAACTGATAAAAGAAGGAAAGATACTGCACTGGGGGCTTTCTGAGGTGGAGGAGGACGTGATCCGCAGAGCGCACGCCGTCTGCCCGATAACCGCGATTCAGAACCGGTATTCGCTGATGGCGAGGTGGTATGAGGATCTGTTTCCTGTCCTCGAGGAACTTGGGATCGGATACGTGGCGTTCTCGCCGCTGGCGAACGGGTTTTTGTCAGGGCAGTACAAAAAGGGAACAAAGTTTGAGGAAAAACTGGATTATCGAAGTGTGATGCCGCAGTTCAGAGACGAGAGCTATGACATCAATCGGAAACTTCTGGAACTGCTGGAGGGACTGGCAAAGGAGAAGAATGCGTCGATGGCGCAGATCTCTCTGGCCTGGATGCTGAACAAAAAACCGTACATCGTGCCGATTCCGGGAACGAGGAAGGCGTCCAGGATGCAGGAAAACGCAGACGCTGCGGAAGTTGTATTAACTGAAGAGGAAGTCAGGAGTATCGACGATGCGCTGGACAGAATGGAACTGTCCGGGGTCTACGGCGGTGCGCCGATCGAGTCGGCAGAGGAGAAGAAGGTATGAATGATTTTGTATATGAATATCCGGTGAAGGTGTATTTCGGAGCCGGGAGTGCGTCAAAGGCGATTTCGGAGGAGCTGGCGCAGTATGGTCCGAATGTGTTGCTTGCATACGGAGGCGGATCGATCAGAAAAACCGGAATCTATGATGAAATTACAGGGCTGCTTCGAGCGGCCGGCAAGAACATTACGGAATTCTCAGGGATCATGTCCAACCCGACCTATGCGAAGGTGCAGGAGGGCGCGGAACTCGCGAGAAAGAACCATATAGACTTCATCCTCGCAGTGGGCGGCGGCAGCGTGATTGACTGCTGCAAGATTGTGGCCGCACAGGCGCGAATGGAGGGTGATATCTGGGAGGCCCAGTACGGACGCGGAGAGATACCGGAGCAGATGCTTCCCACAGGAGCTGTCGTCACGGCCTTCGGAACCGGAGCGGAAATGAATAACGGAGCGGTTATTACAAACGAAGAACGCCTGATGAAGGCGCCTCTGGCGGGAGCATACCATTCCTTCGCAGTTCTGGATCCGGAGTATACGATGAGTATGCCGGAGAAACAGGTGATCTCAGGCGCGTTTGACACTTTGAGTCACTGTATGGAAACGTATTTCGGGACGCCGAGAGAGGATAATGTTTCAGATGAAATCAATGAGGCGATTATGCGGAATGTGATCCGGAACATCCGCAGGACGCTGAAGGAACCGGGGAATGAGCATATAAGGAGCGAGCTTATCTGGGATGCGGCGATGGCGGAGAACGGAATTCTGAAGCTCGGAAAAACAACCGACTTCCAGTGTCATATGCTGGAGCATCAGCTGGGAGCTTATACAAACTGTAATCACGGACAGGGGCTTGCGGTGATTCATCCGGTTCTCTACCGGCACATCTGTAAAGACGCCCCGGAGCAGTTTGCCCGGTTTGCCGAGAATGTATTCCGGATTGATCCGGAAGGAAAGACCGTTGAAGAAACGGCACGTGCAGGAATTGAAGCCCTTGCGGACTTTATTCGGGAGATCGGACTTCCCGGTTCTTTTCGGGAGATGAATATCGGAGCGGATACAGATTTCAGGGCAGTTGCGGATACGACAATGCTGACGGGCGGCTGCTGCCGCAGGCTGACTGCAGATGAGCTGTACGAAATTCTTCGGGAATGCATCTGACAAAG
>ONLT01000165.1 GCA_900318755.1 uncultured Eubacteriales bacterium | reverse complement strand
TCGTCATGAGGTCGACCGCCTGATGGGACGGGGCCTTGTCGATCTGCAGAGCGTTCGTCAGTCCGCGGTGATAGTCACCGGGATCCGCGACGCGGCGGATGATCGTGATCGCAACCTTCTCGACGCCGTAAGCGCGGTCAAGGCAGTCAACGGTACGGATCAGACCGGTCGTGTTGCAGCTGGTGAGCTTCAGATAATTCTTGTCCAGGCCCTTTTCATAATTCGCGTAGCCGTGGAAGAACACGTCCGCAACCTCGTTCTTCTCGCCGCCCTGGAAAATCGCCTTGACGCCCGCCGGCTCGTAGATGTTAACCTTGTTCTTCAGGCCGATTCCTGCCGGCGAAGAATCAAGCATGATATCGACGTTGTTGACAAGATCCATGAAATTGCCCTTGACCGGGATTCCGATTTCATCGAACTTGCTCTTGTCCGCGCCGTCAACGAGATACAGATTGTAAGGCATGCCCTGCTCATACAGAGCACGGATCGCGAGTGTCGGCGCCATATCGGCGATACCTACGAGCTCCATGTCCTCCTGCTTCGCAACGCCGTCAGCAAGACGCTGTCCGATCGTGCCGTATCCGGCAACTCCAACCCTGATTTTAGCCATGATAATGTCTCCTCTCTATCTGGACTTTTACTGCATGACTCAATTATATGATTGTGGTAATATTTTTGCAATACTAAAAAATGAATTTGTTTTTCTTCAAAAACTTATCCATATTATCTTTGTATTATTGATGAATAAATGGTATAATCTTGACATGATATTTGAACTGCGTGATTAAACCGTCTTTGTTAATTAATTAATTTTATTGGATTTTCAGTGTTTAAACGCGATAATAGTAAAATTTCTCGTGTATACGTGAAATGATTGTCAAAATGTTGAACAAATTTTGGTGCGTAAAATTGTGAGAATCTCACGGAAAGGAGTCTGGGGTGCGGGTTGACAGATTAAACGAAATGGAGGAATACATTCTTTCCGAGGGAACCGTCCCGCTTGAAAAACTGGCCGCACGATTTGATGTTTCTACCAACACGGTAAGAAGAGACGTGAACGAGCTGATCAAACGCGGACGGATCCGGAAGGTGTACGGCGGCGTCTCCGCCATCACGGAGCACGACACAAATCTGACGCCGGTGCCGCTTCAGGTGCGCGCGGTCGAACACAGCACCGCAAAAAACATCATCGGAAGGCTCGCCGCAGGAATGGTGAGCGACGGCGACACGATCTTTCTCGATTCCGGGACGACGGTCGCCTGCATGGTTCCGTACCTTGCCGAGAAAGAAGACGTAACAATCGTCACCCATTCGCTGAACGTGATGTACGAGGCGGCGAAATACCCGTCGCTGAACATCATCGCGCTGGGTGGATACTACAACCACGCGACGAGCTCCTACTCCGGAATCTCGACGCTCGATCCCCTCTCCTCAATCTCCACGAACGCGGCGTTTATCGCGGCGACCGGCGTATCTCTGGAAAAGGGACTGACGCACACAACCTATTTTGAAGCCGAGACAAAAAAGAAAGTCGTGCAGACGAGCAGCCGCGTCATACTCTGCGCGGACGACAGCAAATTCGGACGGGCATCGACGCTCTCATTCTACCAGTTTGAGGATCTGTACGCCGTCGTCACAAATAAGATGCCGGATAAAAAATTTCTCGACGCGATTTCCTACAACAACATTCTTCTGGTCTGTCCGTAACTGCGGGCGGACCGGGTTCCGGGCTCAGGCCGCTGCTTCGGGCGGACCGGAGCCGGCCGCGGATGCCTCAACGTTCTTCGCACACCTGAAAAATATAGAATTTCAGATAATAAGAGGAGGATTCGCCTCCGGTCCAGAGGATCGGATGATCCGGGCCCTGTGTGCGGAACTCCACCTGCCGGAGCCTTCTGTGCGCGTCGCGCGCGGCTTCGCGGATCGTTTTTTCGAACAGTTCCTGCGTCATGAAATGCGAACAGGAGCAGGTCGCCAGATAACCGCCGTCCTTCACCAGATGCATCGCCCGGAGGTTGATGTCGCGGTACCCGCGGACCGCCCGTTTTGTCGCCTGCCTCGATTTTGTGAACGCGGGCGGATCAAGAATTACGACGTCATATTTTTCCCCCGCTTTTACCAGCTCCGGAAGTTCATCAAACACATCGGCGCAGTCGAACGAGACGCGGTCCTCAAGATGGTTTCGCCGCGCGTTTTCCCGCGCCTGCCCCACCGCGAGTTCCGAGATATCGATTCCCCGCACGGATTCTGCTCCTGCCGCCGCCGCGTTCAGCGCAAAGGTCCCCATGTGAGTGAAACAGTCAAGAACCCGTTTTCCCGCGCAGAGTTTCCGGATCGCCAGACGGTTGTATTTCTGATCAAGAAAAAACCCGGTCTTCTGTCCGTTTTTCACGTCGACGAGATAGTGCACACCGTTCTCCGTGATCGGAACATTTGTATCAAACTCCGGGCCGATGAATCCGGCCACAGGCTCCAGCCCCTCTTTTCTCCGGACGGATGCGTCGGAACGCTCGTAGACACCGCGGATCCGGATCCCATCCTCTTCCATACACGCCTTCAGCTCATCAAGAATGATCCCTTTCAGGCGGTCGATTCCGAGTGCCAGAGACTGTACCACGAGCACATCCTCGTACTTGTCGACGATCAGTCCCGGCAGAAAGTCCGCCTCACCGAACACAACCCTGCAGGAGGACCGATCCGTCATCACATCCTTTCGGTAATTCCAGGCGCTGCGCGCCCGGTTCCGGATAAACGCTTCGTCCACCGGCTCCTCCCTGCGGCGCGAGAGCATCCGGATGCGGATCTTTGATTTCGTGTTGATAAACCCGTACCCGAGGAAAAATCCGTCAAAATCCTGAACGCGGATCACGTCCCCGTCCTCAAACTTTCCGAGAACCGATTCGATCTCATTGTCGTAGATCCAGGCTCCGCCCTGCTTCATCTCCCGCCCGGCGCCCTTCTTCAGCGTCGCCATCGCTTCCTTCACGATTCCGTTCTGCATTTTCTTCCTCCGTCACAGATCTTCCGTGATCCATAATAAAGACCTCCGCCGGCTTTATCTGCCCGCACGGAGGTCCGTTTTCCTGCACTTGTGATTACTTTGCTTTCTGGTTGATCGCAGCCTGCGCCGCCGCCAGCCGCGCGATCGGCACGCGGAACGGTGAGCAGGATACATAGTCAAGTCCGATGCTGTTGCAGAACTCAACCGACGAAGGATCTCCGCCATGCTCGCCGCAGATTCCGAAATGCAGCTTCGGATTGACCGGCTTGCCGAGGCTCACTGCCATCTTCATCAGTTTTCCTACGCCGTCCTGATCCAGCTTTGCGAACGGATCGCTCTCGAAAATCTTCTTATCATAGTAAGCGTCCAGGAACTTGCCTGCGTCGTCGCGGCTGAATCCGAACGTCATCTGGGTCAGATCGTTCGTTCCGAAGCAGAAGAAGTCCGCCTGCTTTGCGATCTCATCCGCGGTAAGCGCCGCTCTCGGGATTTCGATCATCGTTCCGACCTGGTACTCCAGCTTCGCGCCGGCTGCGCTGATCTCGGCGTCCGCCGTCTCCACAACGACATCTCTGACATATTTCAGCTCCTTTGCGTCGCACGCGAGCGGAATCATGATCTCCGGAACCATCGTCCAGTCCGGATGCTTCTTCTGAACATTCAGCGCCGCGCGGATGACCGCCTTTGTCTGCATCTTCGCAATCTCCGGATAGGTGATCGCAAGACGGAGTCCGCGGTGTCCCATCATCGGGTTGAACTCGTGCAGGGAGGCGATGATCGCCTTGATCTCGCCGACGCTCTTGTTCTTGGACTGGGCGAGAAGTTCGATCTCGCCGTCCTCGGTCGGCACAAACTCATGAAGCGGCGGATCCAGGAAACGGATCGTGACCGGATCTCCCTCCAGCGCCTCGTACAGCTGCTCGAAATCATTCTGCTGATACGGCAGAATCTTGTCCAGAGCCGCTTCTCTCTCCTCGACCGTATCGGAGCAGATCATCTCACGGAACGCCGCAATTCGCTCCGGCTCGAAGAACATGTGCTCGGTGCGGCAGAGGCCGATTCCCTCAGCGCCGAGCTCATGGGCTCTCTTCGCGTCCGCCGGAGTATCCGCATTCGTGCGGACCTTCATCGTTCTGTATTTGTCCGCCCATCCCATGATGCGCGCGAACTCGCCGGTAACCTGCGCGTCGACGGTCTCGATCACTCCGTCATAAATGTTGCCGGTTGTTCCGTCGATGGAGATATAATCTCCCTCATGGAACTCTTTTCCCGCGAGCGTGAACTTCCTGTTCGCCTCATCCATGACAATGTCGCCGCAGCCGGATACGCAGCACTCGCCCATTCCGCGGGCGACAACCGCCGCGTGACTTGTCATGCCGCCGCGGACCGTCAGGATACCCTGGGCGGATTTCATTCCGGTGATATCTTCCGGAGAAGTCTCAAGGCGGACCAGAACTACCTTCTCGCCGCGGTTCGCCCATTCAACTGCGTCATCCGCATTGAAGACAATCTTGCCGCAGGCAGCGCCCGGCGATGCTCCGAGACCGCGGCCCATCGGAACGGCTTTTTT
>ONLT01000025.1 GCA_900318755.1 uncultured Eubacteriales bacterium | reverse complement strand
TGCTTCTTCGCCGGCTGCTGCTACGGCGTTGAGACGGACGCCTCCACCGGAATCGTGTTTCATACGTCAGAGTACGCGCCGAACGGCGTTCCGCTGTTTCCGACGCAGCTGATGTCGAGCGCCTTCGATTTTCTTCTCTGCCTGCTGCTCGTCTATTACGACGATCACAAGAAGAAGAGAACCGGCGAGCCGACTGCGCTCTATCTGATTCTTTACAGCGCCGGACGGTTTCTCATCGAGTTCTGGCGCGGCGATGTCGAGCGCGGGAGCGTCGGCGTCCTGTCGACCTCGCAGTTCATAGCGATTTTCATCGCAATCATCGGCATCATAATCTTTCTGAAAAGAAGGAAGAGTCCGGAGGAGCCGGCGGAGGCCGCGGAAAACGTAAAGGAATAAGAAAACAGATCATCAGGGGGAATTCGGGTATGGAAGAGCAGGAAATCAAAGAAAGCATTGACCGTGCGATGGAACACCGCCACGACAGCGACGATGCGGCGAAGACGGACGCGCTCGTCGACAGTCTGATGGAAAGCTATGAGATCAATCCGCTCGGGACGAGACTGGATCAGGAGCGGCTCCTGAACCGCGACATCCTGATCCGGGTGCTGGAGACGACCCGGCAGGTCCTGTTTCCCGGGTATTATGAGACAAACCGCGTCCGGAAGGAGTACCTTCGGTATGTGATCGGCGACCGTCTGGAGTACATTCAGTACAATCTGAAGAAGCAGATTTCCATCGTACTGGGCAACCTCGATATGTGCGACGGCTGTTCGCGGTCGGTGATTCTCCGCCGGTCCGAGGAGATTGTGGACGCCTTCCTGAAGAAGCTGCCGAAGGTCCGCGAGTATCTCGCCACCGACATCGAGGCGGCCTTTGACGGGGATCCGGCGGCATTTAATAAAGAAGAAATCATACTCTGCTATCCGGGGCTGCTGGCGATTTCCTCGTACCGGATCGCGCACGAGCTGCAGCTACTGAAGGTGCCGCTGATTCCGCGGATCATGACGGAGTACGCCCACAGCCGGACGGGAATCGACATCCATCCGGGTGCGACGATCGGGAAGTATTTCTTCATCGACCACGGAACCGGCATCGTCATCGGCGAGACGACGGAGATCGGCGACCACGTCAAGATCTATCAGGGCGTGACGCTGGGCGGCCTCTCAACGAGAAAGGGTCAGGCACTGCGCGGGAAGAAGCGCCATCCCACGATCGGCGACAACGTCACCATCTACGCGGGGGCGACCGTGCTCGGCGGCGAGACGGTGATCGGCGAGAACGTGACCATCGCGGGCAACACCTTCATCGTGAAGTCGATTCCGGCGAACATGCGCGTCAGCGCCCGGGCTCCGGAGCTGGAGTACTCCCACGGGAAGCACTGCGAGGAATATCTGGATTACGTGATCTGACCGGCACAAAAGATCGTCACAAAGGACGACAGCAGGAACGGCAGAAAGAACGACGAAAAAACGACGAAAAAACGGCAGAAAGAACGACAGAAACCAGAAAAAGATTGACAGAATCAGACCTGCATGCTATAGTTTTGAAGTGACATTAGCGGGCAGGTCTTTTTTTTTGCCCTGAAAACAAGAAAAGTGGAGGTGGAAGTCGTGCGAACAAGGATTACTCTGGCTTGTACAGAATGCAAGCGCAGGAACTACAATACGATGAAAGACAAGAAGAATATGCCCGAGCGCTTCGAGATCAAGAAGTATTGCCCGTTCTGCAGAAAGCATACACTGCACAGAGAAACAAAATAATCAAGAGGTGCAAGTATGGCTGAGGAGAAAAAGCAGGCGAAGAAGTCCTGGTCGAAGGGCCTGAAGGCCGAATTCGACAAGATTATCTGGACGGACAGAAAAACGCTGGGCAGGCAGACGGCCGCGGTCGTCGTCATCTCAGCTGTTATCTGCATTCTGATCACGCTGGTGGACAGTGCGTCCCTGCAGCTGATCGAGACGATAATCAAGTAATGATTCCGGATGCAAATCGATAAGGATACGGGTGAAGGAATGTCAGAAGAAGCGAAATGGTATGTCGTTCACACTTATTCCGGGTATGAGAATAAGGTGAAGGCAAACATTGAAAAAACGATCGAGAACAGACATCTCGGAGATCAGATCCTCGAGGTGCGGGTGCCGATGGAAGAGGTTGTCGAAGCCCGGAACGGTGTGAAGAAGACGGTCCAGAGAAAGCTTTTCCCAGGATATGTGCTTCTGAACATGGTGATGAACGACGACACATGGTACGTCGTGCGCAACACGCGGGGCGTCACGGGCTTTGTTGGCCCGGGGTCCAAGCCGGTTCCGCTCTCTCTGGAGGAGATGATTCCGTTCGGCGTCGGTTCTGACACGAAAGAAAAGGTTGCCATCGATCTGGCGCCGGGAGACACCGTCAAGGTTGTCGGAGGCGCATGGAAGGATGTCACCGCCGTGATCACGGATGTGAACGAGAGCAAGCAGACCGTGACGATCAGCGTCGATCTTTTTGGCAGAGAGACCCCGGTGGAAATCGATTTCGCCGAAGTCAAAAAGGTCAACTGACGTTTCGCCAGCTGACCGTGGGAGGGAAAATCCCCGCAATTACCACATTTTTTAGGAGGTGCCCAAATGGCAAAGAAAGTTATCGGTTTTAT
>ONLT01000026.1 GCA_900318755.1 uncultured Eubacteriales bacterium | reverse complement strand
CTGGACCGATACAATGAACCGATTGTGATCGTTTCCTACGTACTGATGGCGATCGGGATCAGAGAAAGAGGGTGGCCGGAAGAGAAGCAAATTTTCACGGGTCTTGTATATGCGGCGGTTCTGCTCACAGGCGGAGGACTGGTCTATTTATCCATGCATGATTCGCTCGAAAAGAACGGGTTTCAGAGCGGGCAGATGGCGATGGCGCATGCAATCGTTGAGCAGGGCTATCGGGAGGGCTATGCGTCATTCTGGAATGGCAATGTGTTGACGGAATTGTCGGACGGAGCGATCGATATCCATGACTGGCTGGATTCGCAGGACGGTTCACCGATGCAGACCCTCAGCAATGTAAACACGACGCATCACTGGCTTCAGCTCGTGAGCCATGACACAGAAAAGCCAGAGGGCAGAACCTTCATCCTCCTGTCCGGAAGCGAACTGGAAAATTCCTTCTGGAGGCAGAACCTGGAGGACCGTGACCTGATCTACTCGTCGGATGCTTACAAAGTCTACGGCTTTGAAAGCTACGACGCGATGATTGATCAGATCGGAAATTATTCCTTCTCCTTTGGAGACAATCGCTGGATGCGGAACGGACACGATGAGGGCGACGTTCGGATCCTGGATAAGGGAGGCGTCACGTTCGGCCCGTATATGGAATTCTACAAGGGAGATTATCAGGTGACGGTTCAGGGAAAAGGACTGTCCGTGACCGATGTGTCCGTCACCTGTGACAATGGGAAGAAAACGATTCCGATCAGAAAGGAAATGATCTCGGACGATCGGATCCGGTATTCCTTCCATTGCGATCAGGATTATGCCAACGGGGAAACGGTTCTTGCAAATCAGTCGGACCAGGATATTGCGATTGATTCAATCCGCATTGAGCGGATCAGCGAGAAAGACCATTCCCGAAAATAAAAACAGGGCAATTGCAGAAAGAGGAATGAGTGCCGTCGCATAAAAATTAAATACGATGTAAGCGGTTGCCGGGTCAGGCATGAGAAATTGGGCGAACCAGGAAATTCCGAAGGAATACATCCAGCAAATTCCAAGAAAACAAATCGCGGTAAACGGGATCATGCGATGCGGGCAGGATGAATCCGGATGATTTCTTTTAGCGGAACGATGCCTGGTTCGCATTGTGACAATCAGGCTGTATAATGCGAAAGCAATCAGAGCGGGATTAAGCACCCGATAAATCCAAATGATGCCGTTGAAAAACTGAACCATGTGCGAATAGGAGGAGGTCTCCGTAAAAGAATAATCATTCAGGTACGGCAAACCGGTCATCGCAGCCGCTTCTTCTGCGGCAGGCGCGTTATTTGTCGTTCCCGCCCCGCTGATCTCCACCGAATAATTTTTCAGCGTCAGAGAATCGACGAAGCTCTCCCATACATACGGAAACAGGGAGGTTACTTCTTTTGGGGTTCTTCCGACGGCAGAAGATAACAGCCGGATCTTATGATTCTGCTGCAGTTGACCGTTTTCAAATGCGCGTTCCACTTCCGCATTGATCTGTGTAAACAGATCGCTGACCTGTTTTTCTGATTTCCAGGTATTTGTTTCGATCAGAGCAGAACGCAGCACCCAGGTAAGAAAGTCTCCCTGAATCGGGTTTTTTTCGATATCCCCGCCATACAGACTTGAGTGAAGGATCGAATTCATCAGTTCCGGATCGTTCTGAAATGTGGGTGAGACCCGGTACATTTCTTTAATCGACGAGGCCGGAACGGTGTATTGATAATTCTGCTCCGGTGATTCGATTTTATATGCGTTGCTGACAAATTTTCCCAATTCTCCTTCTGTTCGTGTCTGGATTTCCGCAACCTGAAAATATTGATAATTGATCGCCTTGTAAGCTTGTTTCCCGGCGAAAAAAATGACGAGCGGCAGGACTGCGCATACAGCGGCGGACAACGCCCGCTTTTTCATCGTTTGCTTTTTGCAAGATCGGACGATGATGACAAGAAGCATCAGAAGGATGAAGAAGCAGGTGCACGCGGAAAGCCATACGCCGTCTTCTTTAAGAAAATATGTAAACAATAAGAGAATGCTGAAAATCACGGATCGCAGAATCTGTACATGGAAGCGTTCATCCTCATTGATCAGATGAAAAAACAGCATCAGCAATTCGCAGAACGTCATCATAACGAATGGTGCGATGAGTGTATTCCGGTAGATTCTGAGGCCGGCCGCCGCGCTGTAGGCGACCGGATGAAATAAAATGTATGCGAAAGCGATATAGGAAAAGACTCGGTTTCTGAATAAATACTGGATCAATCTGTAAAATAAAAAGGCAGCGGCAATCCAGACAAGAGAAATCGCCTGCGAAAAACTGATGTGCAATTTATCAATCAGATTCAGAAACAGCGGGAAGCTCATCGTCTTGACGAGCGATAAATAATCCGGATTCCGGAAATGATTTTTTATATGCGAATACGTCAGCAATAACTGGTCGTCATACCCGGCGCCGGAAATAAAATAATAGCGGAGAAATTCTCCCATAATGAATCGCGAAGCTGCGAGAGCCAAAAGAACGAAAACAATAATTGTTGACTGACTGCTGCGCTGCTGATGCTGTGCGATGGTCATATCTGGCGGACTCCTCTATCGGCGGCCTGTTGTCCGGTTAAGGAAGGCCGGTTCTGTATCTGTGTAAAATTCCGGGTTTCTTTATTTATGCTATCATTTTTCTGAATTGATTTAAAGAGTGGAAACGAATATCACACGTGTGCCGGAGATGAAATTTTCGTGTTATGATAAATCTAAGATCGGGAAAGAGGAGGAAGCGGTGATGATTGTTGAATATGGAAATCCGAATGCTTCGGTTGAATTGATACAGATGGTTGATGATCACGACCTTGAGGGCATGGAGTCGGAGGTGCTGGAGATACGGAAACGGACGGGCGCGGAATTTCATCTGACAGCCTTCAGAATTCAGGATTGGAATACGGATCTGTCCCCGTGGCCGGCGCCGGCGGTATTCGGAAAAATAAATTTCGGAGACGGCGCGCAGGATACTCTGTCGAAGGTGCTGAAATACTGTACCGACAAAGACAAAACCTACATCATCGGAGGGTATTCCCTGGCCGGACTGTTTTCGCTCTGGGCCGTATATCAGACGGATGTGTTCAGCGGCGCTGCCGCCGCATCTCCGTCGGTCTGGTTCCCGGGGTTTGTGGAATATATGAGAGCGAATGAAATCCATACGGAGTGCGTCTATCTCAGCCTCGGCGATCAGGAGGAGAAGACCAGAAATCCTGTGATGGCGACGGTCGGGGTGCGCATGAAAGAAGCGCATGATCTGCTGGAACAGCGGAAAATCCGCACGGTGCTCGAATGGAATCCGGGAAATCATTTCAAAGATTCAGAGATAAGAACAGCGAAGGCCTTTGCCCGGGTGATGCGCGGCTGCGGAATGAAGGAGGAACGCGGGCTGTAATTTTTTGCGGCAGATGATCCTGAATTCTGCCTGAATTCTGCCCCTCCGCGGTGGGAATATCCGTCCGGATTGTCTGATATACTATTAGTAAGAATTTTTAGACATAGGAGGAGCATCTTAATGAAAACGTGGAAAGTAGTTTCCGGAATTCTTTCGGTCATCTTATTCTTCGTGGTACTGTTTCAATCCTGCGCAGCCGGGGTGGTAAATTCGATTGAAGCGAACGGCGGTACGTCCGGTTCTGCGGGAGTATTGGTCGGGATCCTGCTGCTCGCGGGAGGAATTGTCTCGATCTGTGTAAGGAAAGCGGAAGGGAAGGGCGGCGATATCGCGCTGATTATCCTCTTCGGCCTTGCTGCGGTGACCGGGTTCGCCGGTTACGGCAATTACAGCGATCTCGTCATCTGGTCAGTCTGGTGCCTGATCAATGCGGCGCTTGCGCTGGTGGATCTTATCAGGAAGAGATAGTTCACGAAGATTTCCCGCACCTTTTATCGGACGGCCCTTCGCCTTATGATGGATCCGGTTCGCCTGTTCGCGAACCGTCGGAGTCCGCTGCGCGAAGGGCCGGCGTGTTTTTGGGAACGTTAGTCCGGTGAACCGCAGGATCTTAACGCAGCCATTCCGTGATCGGTCAGATACTCGTTTACGTCCGGGATCGATACACAGCGATTGTTAAACAGCGCCATCAGAAGCGCATCTCTGGGGATCCGGGCATACAGAGCCGGAAGTTCGTACATCCGCAGGGTGCGCTGGGCCTCGTCGAGATTCAGGCCTGCGGCATAGCAGAGCCGGAGAATCACATCCTTCTGCCTTGTCCTCTTTTCTCCGGAAATCAGCTTGTAACCGTAGCTTTCCGGGATATCCGCCGCGATAAACACTTCGCTTAAGGTTTTCCCCTTCTCTTTGGTCAGTCCTTTAAAATAGGCCGAAAAATCCTTCGGAGAGTGTTTCATCTCACTGCCGTATTCGTTCAGAAAGGCATCCATCCGCGACGGGTGTGTGCTTTGCAGCGCTTTTTCCAGTTCGGTTGTTTTTATTCTTCTCACTTCATCCTCCGATTTGATATAATAACCCCATGAACAGGACCGGGAACTTTGATCTGTCATTATTTGACGATATTGATATTATAAACCAGACGCATCGGGTTTACCTCGTAAAACACAGCGAAACGCAAAACTATTATGTGAAAAAAGTGCTCGATGTGTATAACGCCGCGATTTACGAATATCTGAAGAATCACGTGATTCCGGGCGTCCCAAGAGTGTACGCCTGCTTTGAGAAGAACGGACAGCTTACCGTGATCGAAGAACTGATCACCGGAAGCCTTCTTTCGGAACGAATCGAAGACGGAACGCTCACTGCTTTCGAAGTCAGTGATTACATGGTGAAGCTGTGCAGAATTCTCGAAAAGCTGCATTCTGTCGATCCTCCTGTGATCCACAGAGACATCAAGCCGTCGAATATCATCATAGACGGGCACGATCGGGTTTATCTTCTGGATTTTAACGCTTCAAAGTTTTACAATGCCGACGCTTCTTCGGATACGATGCTGCTGGGAACGATGGGATACGCGGCTCCCGAACAGTACGGTTTTGCTCAGTCCTCGCAAAGGACGGATATTTATTCTCTGGGGAAGGTGCTCGAAGCGCTTGCTGCGGCGGTTCCAGGCTGCCCGGATTATTCTGTTCAGATAAAAAAGTGTACCGCCATGGATCCGGAGGAGAGATATCACACAGTCGCAGATCTTCGCTTTGCCATCGCCGGCCGAACCGGAAACCCTGGGTATGAAAAAGGCAGCTCTGCCAGAAATCATGGGAAGAGAAGGCTTCTCAAAGTTCCCGGCTTCAGGAGCAGGAATCCGTGGAAGATGACGGCGGCTGTGGCCGCATATCTTTTGATGATATCCGTAGGGATCCGTTACGATGCCGGCAGTCTGCCGCCAGCCGCGGGCGTCCTCGCGAAAATTTATCTGATCCTTGTGATGTTTCTGATGGTGTATTGCGGATTTAACTACAGTGATTTCCGATTCAGCAGGCCCTTTGTAAAGGATCAGAAGCCATGGTTAAAGGCGGCGGGAATCTGCCTTGCTGAAGCCGCCATCTTTTTTCTGGCAATTCTTGCGGCTGTGCTGGCGGAGGATCTCCTGCGTCTGATGTCAGGTTGAGATTTTTTCTGCAATGAGCCCCGGATTGGGATCATTAACAAGGGAGAGAACAGATTATGAGAAGAAACGATCGGGAAATAACAGACCGGGATGAGCTGATGGAAGTGATGCGCCGCTGCGATGTGTGCAGACTGGCACTGAATGATGACGGGTATCCGTACATTCTTCCGCTGAATTTCGGTATTGACAGCAGGGATGGGAGAGTCACGCTGTATTTTCACAGCGCCTTAGAGGGATATAAGGTTGGACTGTTCGAACGTGATAACCGGGCGTCCTTTGAGATGGACTGCAGACATGAGCTTCAGTATTTCGCGGACAGAGGTTATTGTACGATGGCCTACGAGAGCGTGATCGGAAGAGGAAAAATACGGATTGTCGGGGAAGAGGAAAAGGTATATGCCCTGCGAAAGCTGATGGATCATTACCACGCCGAGGCAAATACGTATTTCAATCCGGCCGCGATACCGCGGACACTCGTATACGCGCTGGATATCGAACAGATGACCGGAAAGAGAAAAAAACCGAAGCGGATGGAGTTGAGAACCTCAAATTGACGGCTGCTGCAATAGCGGTAACCGCTTTTGTGAATGATTCTCCTGACGAGAGAGTATCCTGAATGCGGCGATGCATATGATCACGGAGAGCAGAAATTTATAATCATATCATAAACTCTATAACGGTTGTAGAGTCAAGGATGATCAGAAAATTTTTCGCGTTTTACCAGATCCGGGGTTTTATCGGTTTCGCGGGTTCGCAGGATTCAGCGGATTCGCCGAAAAATTTTTCCGTGCTTCATGGTATAATCGGAAAAAGAATTCCGGTTCAGGCCGGATGT
>ONLT01000139.1 GCA_900318755.1 uncultured Eubacteriales bacterium | reverse complement strand
TCCCCAGTACACCAGCGCGCAGGTAATATAACTCTCCAGAAAACGCTGGCTGTAGGTCGCGAAATTCCGCGCCTCGCCCATCATTTCCATGATGGTGACCATGCAGGTCAGCGATGTCGCCTTGAGCAGATTCACGAAATGATTGCCGAAGTTCGGAATCGCCACGACGATTCCTTGAGGAATGATGATCCGGGTCATCTTCTGCCAGCCGGTAAAGCCTGCGGCGTCGCACGCCTCATACTGCCCGGCCGGGATGGCCCGCAGCGCCGTATCCATCATGTCGCTCATATACGGCGTGTAGGAAAGCGCCAGCGCGAAAATCGCGAACAGCATGGTCGGTGGCTTTCTGATGTTGTAGGTAAAAAACGGAAGCAGTGAATCAAGGCCTCCCATAATGTCGTCGATCGCCGAATTGAACACGTACAGAAAAACCAGAATCGGGATCGCCTTCAGGAAGGAGCCGAGAATCCGGAAGATCATACGGACCGGTCCGGCTTTCGCCCGCAGCCCGGTCAGCAGCAGCATTCCGAGCCCCATCGCCAGAAGGATCGACGTGACGGTCAGCCACAGCGTCGTCGGCAGACCGCTGATGACTCTCTGAAGTGCCTGCAAATAGATGTTCATATGGTACTCACTTCCCTTCTCAGGCTTTTTCCGGAACCATGCCGCGGCTAAGCTTCTTCGTGACACGGTTCATCACAAACAGGATCAGAAGACACAGCGCCCAGAAGATCAGACCGACGGTCAGATACAGCTGCATCTGTCCCGCGCCGTAATTGTTTCTGGCAAGCTGCTGCGCTCTGGCGACGATGTCGTATACGCCGATGACCGCGGCGATGGATGTGTTTTTCATCTGCTCCAGCGTCATATTCGTCAGATTCGGAAGAGCGATCACCGCGCACTGCGGCATCGTCACCCTCCGGAATACCTGAGCCTTTGTCATACCGAGACTCTCCGCCGCCTCCACCTGACGGAAATCCATGCCGTTGTACGCGGAACGGTAGATCTCCGCGAAGAAAGCGGAAAGATTCAGCGAGTACGCGATCAGCGCGTACAGGAAGGGACTCCAGCTTCCGGTATCCACTCCGTTCTGATACGCGATGGTAGGGATCAGGATGAAGATCAGCAGAACCTGCACCATCATCGGCGTGCCGCGCATAAATGAAATAAACACACTGCTGACGATTTTTGCCGGCAGATTCCTGCTGATCTTTCCCCATGCCAGGAAGAATCCGAGGAACAGTGCGAAGAGGACCGACAGACCGAGAAGTTCCAGGGTCGTCGGCAGTGCCCGAAGCAGCGCCGGCAGATAACGGGATACAATTTGAATGGATTCTCTCATAGACTGTCCTCCTTTCCCTGCATGTTCCGCATGTCAGCTTACCGTATCCTCGTACCAGTCCGCCTGATCCGCGCTGTATCCGTCGTAATCAAACAGGGATCCGGTATCCTTTGCCGTCTGGAAATAATCCTGGCCGAGGTACTTCTCCGACAGGCCCGACAGCGTACCGTTCTTGTAGAGCTCCACCGTCGCTTCGTTGACCGCTTCCCGGAAGGCAGTCAGATTTTTGTTGATGACACAGACGCAGCCGGCCGTGGTGATCGGATCCGAGCAGAACGTCTGACTCTCCAGCTCCGGATTTGACTCCAGAAGATCCCGGTACATTGTCTCTCCGCCGAACCAGCAGTCGTACTGTCCGCGGACCACGTCCTGCACTCCGTCCAGGTACGGGATGTACTCAGAGGTCGCGTCCTGCGTATATTTTACATCTGGGTACTGCTGTGCCATCTGCTGAAGCACAACCGAGAGGCCGTCATTCGGCGGGTTCGGAACCAGGCTCTTTCCGTCCAGCTGTTCGAAGCTGGTAAAGCTGTCTTCCTTTCTGGAAATCAGATTGACCGGATAATAGCTTTCCGGGATGCTCAGTATGAAATTCTCCGCTCTTGCCGGCGTGACGAAATGCGCAGAGACACTCATCGCATAGGTTCCCGCCTGAATTGCCGCGGGCGCGGCGTCGGCGCCGACGGATTCGTACTGGAACGTGTACTTGTCCAGCTGATCATCAAGTGCCTTCATGTATTCGTAATCATATCCCTGGAAATCGCCGTTCTCGTCGGTGTACGTATAGGGCGCCATACCGTCCAGAACCGCCACCGTCACCATGTAGGTTCCGTCTCCGTTGTCCTTCATGGCCGCGATCGAGCCGTCGCCGCCGGAAGCGGACGATGACGCCTGGGCGGAAGATGCGGGGGATGATGCTGAAGAGCTGCCGCTCCCGCACCCTGCAAGAAGGCCTGCCGCAAAAGCTGCCGCCATCAGAACAACTCCTGTGTTTTTCCAGATGTTTCTCTTTTTCATGACCGTTTCCTCCTTTATTCTTTCAATCCATACGCTCCAAAGAACGTCTTATTTTCCCGGCTGATTGATGCGGGACAGAAACTCCCGCGTCCTCGGATTCTGCGGATGATCAATGACCTGTTCCGGCGCTCCGTCTTCTACCACAACGCCTCCTTCCATAAAAATGACTCTTGTCGCCACCTCCCGCGCGAAGGCGATTTCGTGGGTGACAATCACCATCGTGATGCCGGTCCTGGCCACCCTGCCGATGCACTGAAGCACCTCCCCGACTAATTCCGGATCCAGCGCCGAGGTCGGCTCGTCAAACAGAAGCACCTCCGGCTCCATCACCAGAGCCCGGGCGATGCCGACCCTCTGCTGCTGCCCGCCGGACAGCTGCGCCGGATAGAAATCCTCCTTTTCTTTCATCCCGACGGAATCCAGAGCCTTCTCCGCCAGTTCCCTGGCGTTTGCCCGGTCGATTTTCCGGACAATCATCAGGCCCTCCATCACATTTTCGAGCGCGGTCCGGTTGCGGAACAGATTGTACTGCTGAAAGACCATCGCGGTCTTCCGCCTCAGCGCGATGATTTTCTTTTTGTTTTTTTCATGGGCGTCAACCTCGAAATGGTCGACCGCAACGCTGCCCTCGTCGGCGTGCTCAAGAAAATTGATGCAGCGGAGCAGGGTCGTCTTTCCGGAGCCGGAAGGTCCGAGGATGACGACTACCTCGCCTTTTTTCACCTCGATATCGACACCGTTTAACACGTTGTTCTCTCCGAAATGTTTATAAATTCCGCGGATGGATAACATGCGATTCCTCCTCCCTCTTTTTTTTGCTCTCGCCTCAAACGAAGTATGGAACGATTGGCGTAAAAAAGGCGCCTTTCTTTTCGAAAAGCGCCTTTGCCGAATCTGTCAGAATGGATTTAAATTGGATCTTGAATTGCTCTGAAACTGTGTTTCCGTTTCCTGGTTTTGGATACTACCATCCATTTTCTGACTTGTCAACACTGTTTTCTATATTTTCTGTTTTTTATCTGTACACGGGAGGTTTTCTGAAAGCGCACCGGGGTGTTCCTTCAATTGCTGATAGGAAAAATTCACAAACGTCCGCACCGCACCGGAAAGGCTCTCATAATCAGGCACCGCGATGCCCATCTCCCGCACAAATACCGGCTCCAGCGGAAGGATCTTCAGACGGTATCCGGTTCCCTGAACAATCAGCCGGGTCAGGATGCTCACGCCCAGCCCTTTTTCCACCATCGCCATGATCGTCTGATCATCCAGCACGGAATAGCAGAATTTCGGATCCACGTGAACCTCCTTCAGCGCCCGGTGAATGTCCAGATCATTTCCCGCGGCGGAGATCACGAAAGGTCTGTCCTGGAACTCCCGGATCGGAAACCGCTCCTCTTCCGCAGGATAATCGAAAGGAAGCACCGCCACCAGAGGATCCTTTCCGTAAACCAGGAAATCCATCCCGCTGATATAAGGCCGGCTGATGAACGCGCAGTCGATCAGGTTCTGCTGCATCCACTGAAGGATCTGCTCCGCCCCGCCTTCCCGGATATCAATGATCAGCCCGGGATGCTGCGCGTGAAAGGCGCGGATGATTTCCGGCAGAAAATGGGTCGCCACACTGGAATACGCGCCGATTGTGACTCTTCCGTATTCCAGACCTTTCATGGCGTATACCTTTTCCGTCAGCTTCTCCTGAGTCCGCATCATCTTCCGCATATCCGGCAGAAGAAGTTCCGCCGAGGCGCTCAGGCGCACGCCGTACTTCTCCCGGACGATGACAGGAAAGCCGAGTTCCTTTTCGATATTTCTTATGATATGGCTGGCTCCCGGCTGCGAATAGCCGAGATTCTCCGCCGTACGGGTGATGTTTCCTGTTTCCGCCAGATCGATCAGTAATTCATACTGCTGCAGCGTCATCGCATGTCCTCCTCCGGTTTCTTTTCTCACACTTTATCGGCATCGGAGGCGGATGTCAACTGATTTATTCGTATTTTTTATATCTGAGATAATATTTTTGAAGTTTACTTATATCGCCTGTACGGTTAGAATGGCACTATCTTGAATCGCTCAGAGCTGCAGCGCACCAAAAAAGGAGGTGCATCTTTATGCCAATGCGCTTTGAAGATTATGAACAGTATTTGAGCCCTGTCTTTTACAAGCAGACCAATCTGGTGGCACGATCCGCAAACGGATGCTATCTGACCGACGTGAACGGAGACCGTTACCTGGATTTCGTCCAGGGAATCGCAGTCAATGTGATGGGACACAATTATCCGCCCATCGTAAAAGCAATTCAGGAACAGGCCGGGCGCCTGGTCAACGCTTCCTTCAACCTCGTCAATTATGAATCGACCCTGACCCTGGCAAAAAACCTGGCCTCCGTCACGCCGGAGGGGCTCACCTCAATTTTCTTCACAAACGGAGGCGCGGAAGCGACCGATAGCGCGCTGAAACTGGCCATGTCCTGCACAGGACGAAGTGCCGTGATCGCGTTTATGGGTTCCTTTCACGGCCGCACGGTGGGTGCCACCGCGATCACCGGTTCCAACTCAAAATACCGCCGACATTACAACCCGCTGATGGGAAACGTCTATTTCGCGCCCTATCCCAGCCGGGACCTCTGTCCGGCCGGCATGAACGCCGGGGAGCGTGCGGATTACTGCCTCTGGGAATTACAGAAGCTCCTTGATTACATCGTGGATCCCGAAGATGTGGCTTGCATCTATATGGAACCGGTTCTCGGCGAGGGCGGTTACGTCGTACCGGATGAAAAATTCGTCCGGGGGATCCGGAAAATCTGCGATGATCACGGCATTCTGCTCATTTTCGATGAAATCCAGTGCGGATACGGACGCACCGGAAAAATGTGGGCGAGTCAGCACTTCGGCGTCGTGCCGGACATCATGACCGTCGGGAAAGCCATCGGCGGAGGTCTTCCCATGAGCGCGGTCATCAGCACGCCGGAGCTGATGGATCAGTGGCCCATCGGCACCCACGGAACAACCTTCGGGGGCAATCCGGTCGCCGCAGCGGCCGGCTGCGTGGTTCTGGAACAGTTCCGGGACGGCAGTCTGCTGAATCATGTCAACGAGATGGGCAGCTACCTGAAAGAACAGCTGAAGCTCATTATGAAGAAATATCCCTGCATCAGCGATGTACGGGGCATCGGTCTGATGGTCGCCATCGAGTTTTCCCATGAGGACGGCTCTCCTGCCCCGGACATCTGGAAGACGGTCAAGGCGAATATGCTGAAACGCCACATGCTCACGCTGAACTGCGGGGTTCACGGAAACGGCATGCGCTTCGCCACACCCCTTAATGTCCGAAAGGAAGAAATCGACGAGGGTCTGGCGATCCTGTCCGCCTCAATTGAGAAAATGTATCAGAACGCAGAATAATCGGGACAGCATACAGAACCAAAGGAGGTATTTTTATGCGGGAACAGATCCGAACGGAAAAATGCGGCGAATGCCACGGCCCCTATGCACTCGGTGTAAAAATGGGCAATCTCATCTTTACGACACAGATCGGAACCGACGCATCCGGAACTCTCGCTGATGGCGGGATCACCGGTCAGACCCGGGCGGTCATGGAAAACGCGAAGGCGGTACTGGAAGCGGCAGGGGCCTCCTTCGATGACGTGGGAAAGGTCACCATCTACATCCGTGATCTCAGCCAGATTCCGGAGATGAACGCCGTCTATCAGTCTTATTTTAAAGAAACGGATTACCCGGCAAGATGCTGCACCCAGTGCGTCGACATGGCAGACGGCTGCCTGGTCGAGATGGAATTTGTTGCAGTGCTTGTCTGATGACCCCATGACAAGGCAATGGAGCCCGTCCTATAAGGATCGGGCTCTTCTTTTTACCCGCGCAGGGAATCGGGCGGTCAGGGCTTCTCTTCTCTGCGAACGGGAGAACCAGGAGGCGCATATGGATCATCGAATTTCGGAGCACGTCGTTCTCGACTGCACTCCGGTGGGAAAAGAAGTCGAGATCATCGTTGACGGGCAGAGAATTAAAGCGTATGAGGGAGAACCGATCCTCTCCGCGCTTCTCGCGGCCGGACACCGGATCAGCCGCTACACCGTAAAAAACAAGGAGCCCCGGGGCCTTTACTGCGGAATCGGTCAGTGCACCGACTGCGCGATGACCGTCGACGGCCAGCCCAACGTCCGCACCTGCGTTACGCCGGTCCGGGACGGTATGATCATAAAGACCCAGCACGGTCTTGGGAAGGAGGTGTAATCATGCTGTACAGAGATGTTTGCATTGTGGGTGCCGGGCCGGCCGGCCTGGCCGCCGCGATCGAAGCGGGGAAAGCCGGCGCATCGGTTCTTCTGGTTGATCTGAACATGAGACCGGGCGGACAGCTTTTCAAGCAGATCCACAAATTTTTCGGCTCCAGCGCGCACCACTCCGGCACCCGCGGCTGCACCATCGGGAGGCAGCTTCTGAAGGAAGCGCTGGATTCCGGCGTCGAGATCTGGCTGCAGAGCACCGTGATCGGCTTTTTCCCCGGAAATAAAATCGGCATCGAACGGGGCGCGGACCACACGGAAAAACAGATTGTCACAGTCACTGCTAAAAAGGTCATCATCGCGACCGGCGCAACCGAAAACGCCATCCGGTTTGAGGGATGGACCGCGCCGGGCGTCATGGGTGCCGGCGCCGCCCAGACGATGATCAATGTCAATCACGTGCGGCCTGGAAATAAGGTGGTGATGCTCGGATCCGGAAACGTGGGGCTGATCGTCTCTTACCAGCTGATGCAGGCAGGCTGCGAGGTCGCGGCTCTGGTCGAGGCGGCGCCGAAAATCGGCGGTTATGCGGTGCACGCGGCTAAAATACGCCGCGCCGGCGTTCCCATACTGCTGCGCCATACAATTGTCGCGGCGGTGAAGGATCCGGACGGATGCGTCTGCGGCTGCAACATCGCCGCTGTGGACGACCATTTCCGGCCGGTTCCCGGCACGGAGGAAACGATCGATTGCGACACCATCACAATCGCCGCCGGGCTCAAGCCGACGATGGATCTTGTCAAACTTGCCGGATGCGCGCTCACCTTTAATCCGGCCTTCGGCGGATACGTTCCGCTCCACAGCCGCAGGATGGAAACCTCCCGGGCAGGCTTTTTTGTGGCCGGCGATACGACCGGTGTGGAGGAAGCCAATACCGCTCTGGAGGAAGGACGGATCGCGGGAATCAGCGCGGCGGAGGATCTGGGGCTTCTCTCCTCCAGAGAGGCAGGATTGATGCGCGGCGAAATATGGACGCGTCTTGATTCCCTTCGTTTCGGTCCCTTCGGACTCCGCCGCAAAACGGAAAAAGAACGGATTCTGCAGGCTTTCGAGTCGGAAATCGGAACGCCGCAGGCTCTGTCGTGAAGGGAGGAATGCTCTATGTCATTGATCGAATCGGGATATCTTGAATGGGAGGAGCTGATGCGGCTGCAAAGTCTTCCGGACGCGGATCGGTACCGGAAGGGACCGGTGGCCGTCATCGAATGCGTGCAGGAAATTCCCTGCAATCCCTGTGAAACCGCCTGCCCGAGAAACGCGATCCGGGTCGGATCGCCCATCACGTCTCTTCCGAAGCTTGACGCCGACCTCTGCGTCGGCTGCGGCGTCTGTGTCGCCAGGTGCCCCGGAATGGCAATTTTCATCGTTGATCAATCCACATCCGCATCGACCGCAAGGGTTTCCTTTCCGTTTGAGTATGAACCGCTCCCGAAGGTCGGAGAGATCCGGCAGGCTCTGAACCGGAAAGGCGAACCCGTCTGCAGCGGAAAAATCGTAAACGTCGTCAATCCCCCGCTCTATGACCGCACACCGGTTGTCACCGTGGAGATTCCTGCAGAATTTGCGAACGAAGTGCGCGCCGTCGGGAAGGAGGCTGCCTATGCGTGATCTGAATGATGATATGCTGGTCTGTCGCTGTGAGGAAGTGACAGTCGGTGAGATCCGGAAAGCGATCCGGGAGGGCGCGAAGGATGTGGTCGGCGTAAAACGCCGCACGCGTGCGGGCATGGGACTCTGCCAGGGACGCACCTGTGAAAAGCTGGTGCAGCAGATTATTTGCGAGGAACTGGGCGTCGGACCGGATCAGACCGGAACTTCTTCCGCCCGTCCCCCGGTCCGCCCCGTTTCCTTCGGGGAGCTTGCGAAAGGAGTGATCGACTGATGAAACAGGAATATGATGCCATCGTCATCGGCGCCGGAGCAATCGGCACAAGCGTCGCCTATCATCTTGCCAGAGCCGGTTATCAGACGGCCGTGCTGGACCGGGGCGATATCGCGAGCGGGTCTTCCAGCCATTGTGACGCGGTCGCTCTTATCTGCGACAAGCTTCCCGGTATTGATACGAAAATGGGGCAGGCATCCATCGACTATTTCGGGGAACTGGCCCGAACCTTTGACTATGATTTTGAATACTGCCCGAAGGGGTGTCTGTACATCTGCGAGACCCAGCCGGAGTTCGACGCGGCGGAAAACTACTGCAGGAAGCAGCAGGCCGACGGATACGCCATGCGCATGATCGGCCATGACGAGCTCTGTGCGATGGAACCGCATATCGCAAAGGATCTGACCGGAGCGCTGTTCACGCCGGAAAGCGGCAGCGTGGCGGTCAGCCCGTATAAACTCTGCTTTGCCTTCGTGGAAGAAGGAAAGAAATACGGTCTGGAATCGTACACGTACTGCACGATTCAGAAGATCAATCTGGATCCTGACACGAACGCGGTGCGGAGTCTGGAAACAAATTACGGGACCTTCCACACGAAACGGATCATAAACTGCGCCGGCGCCTGGGCGTCCTTCGTGGGACGCATGACAGGTCTCGACATCCCGATTGAGCCGAGAAAGGGAACCAACCTCGTATCGGAACAGACCGGCCGCCTCTGCAATCACAAAATTCTGGAGTACGGCTATATGCTCAGTAAATTTGACAGCATTCACTTCAAGCGGAATGTGAGCCGCCTGGTGGAAGAACAGAACATCGCCTTCAATCTCGAATACACAAACGCGTGCAATCTCCTCGTAGGCGGAAACCGCCTGTTCAGAGGGTACGATACACGCACCGAGATCGAAACCATGCGCGCCATCTGCGAGCGCGCGGTCCGGTTCTATCCGGAGCTCGCGGACATCAAATGCATCCGCGCCTACTCCGGCGTGCGGCCCTTCGTCCGGGACCATCTCCCGATCGTCTCGGATGTCGACAGCATTCCGGGGTATTACATCGCCGCCGGGCACGAAGGGGACGGAATCTGCTTCTCTCCGATCACCGGAAAATTCATGGAGCAGATCATCAGCGGAAAGCCGACGGATTTCGACATCAGCCGTCTGGATTTCGCGAGGTTCTCTTCCGGCGCAGCTGCGAAAGGAGCGTGATGGCGATGAACCGCACGAATCCATACGGATATTTTTCAGAACAGAACGATTCATGCCGGATCAGGATGAAACAGGGGCAGAACATGGCCGGATTCCCGATCGGAATCATCTTTATTGAGACCGTCTGGTATCCGTATGTTCCCGGCAATGTGGCAAACGGGTATACCTACCCGTTTCCCGTCCGCCTGGAGCCGGTCCGGGGGCTCACATGTCAGGCGCTGTTTGACGCAGCCTCCGGTGTGGAAGAAAAGGTGCTGGAGGCCTGTATCCGGCTGGAGAAAGCGGGCGTCCGTGCGATCAGCGGCGCGTGCGGGTTCTTCGGACATTACCAGAAGCAGATCGCCGGACAGCTCTCTGTACCGGTGGCGCTCTCCAGCCTCCTGCAGATTCCATGGATCTTACCGCTGATCAAAAGCGGCCAGCGGATCGGCGTGCTGACCGCCCAGAAGGATTCGCTCACAGATGCACTGCTGGAAAACTGCGGAGTCACAGAGTCCATGCGTGAACGGCTGATCATCCGCGATCTGGGCCACGAGCCGGAATTTTCCGCCATCACGGAGGGCCGCGGATCTTTTGACAACGGCGCCGTCCGGGATGAAGTCGTATCAAAAGCCGTGGAAATCGTCCGGGAAGACCCGGCAGTCGGCGCGTTTCTTCTGGAATGCAGCGATATGCCGCCCTACGCCTATGCAGTACAGGCAGCAACCGGAAAGCCGGTATACGATTTCATCACGATGATCCGCTGGCTCTGCATGGGAGTGACCCAGACACCGTACTGCGGATTTCTGTGAGAGGATCTGCTTTGCCGCAAAAACATCCCAAGACGAAAAGAATCATAGAGCGAAAAACCGCTCGACAAAGGATGAGGGAAATTTTTGTTAAAAAAATAATGTAGGAAGAATGTATCATCCCATACATTTTCCTACATTATTTTCGTATTATGCCCTGAAAAGCCTTTTTCTGAACCGGTTAATCAGAATTTCCCCGCTTCTGCCGCCTGCTCTACCGAAACCGCTACAGATACGGTCATGCCGACCATCGGATTGTTGCCCGCGCCGATCAGGCCCATCATCTCTACGTGAGCCGGTACGGATGAAGATCCGGCGAACTGTGCGTCGGAGTGCATACGCCCCATCGTATCGGTCATACCGTAGGAAGCCGGACCTGCCGCCATATTATCCGGATGAAGGGTACGTCCCGTGCCGCCGCCGGATGCAACCGAGAAATACTTCTTGCCCGCCTCGAGGCGCTCCTTCTTGTAAGTGCCCGCGACCGGATGCTGGAATCTGGTCGGATTCGTGGAGTTTCCTGTGATCGAAACGTCGACATTCTCCTTCCACATGATCGCGACGCCCTCCTGAACATCGTTCGCGCCGTAGCAGCGAACCTTCGCGCGCGCGCTGTCCGGATCCTTGGAGTAGCACTTGCTGAAGACTTCCTTCAGCTCTCCGGTCTTATAATCATACTGCGTCTCAACGTAGGTGAAGCCGTTGACACGGGAGATGATCTGCGCCGCGTCTTTGCCCAGTCCGTTCAGGATGACGCGGAGCGGTTTTTTACGAACCTTGTTTGCCTTCTCCGCGATACCGATCGCGCCTTCTGCTGCCGCGAAGGACTCGTGACCCGCGAGGAACGCGAAGCACTCGGTGTCCTCCTCAAGGAGCATCTTTCCGAGATTGCCGTGGCCGAGGCCGACTTTTCTTCTGTCCGCGACGGATCCCGGGATGCAGAAGGACTGAAGTCCCTCACCGATCGCAGCTGCAGCCTCGGAAGCCTTCCGGCATCCCTTCTTGATCGCGATCGCAGCGCCTACGGTGTAAGCCCATTTCGCGTTCTCGAAGCAGATCGGCTGAATGTTCTCTACCATGTGATACACATCAAGCCCTGCGGCCTTCGTGATCTCCGCCGCCTCCTCGATTGATCCGATTCCGTACTCAGCGAGCTTTGCCAGAATCTGCTTTTCTCTTCTTTCGTATGATTCAAATAAAGCCATTATTTCCGTCCTCCTCTCAATCTTTTCTCGGATCAATGAACTTCACTGCGTCCTGAACACGGCCGTAGGAACCGCTTGCCTTCTCAAGAGCGGTGTTCGCGTCATCGCCGGCCTTGATGAAGTCCATCATCTTGCCGAAGTTCACGAATTTATAACCGATGATCTCGTCGTTCTCGTCGAGGGCCAGATCGGTCACATAGCCGTCTGTCATCTCCAGATAGCGCGGTCCCTTTGCGAGGGTTCCGTACATCGTTCCGACCTGTGAGCGGTTGCCCTTGCCGAGGTCCTCAAGACCTGCTCCGATTACGAGGCCGTCCTCGGAAAACGCGCTCTGGGAACGTCCGTAGACAATCTGAAGGAACAGCTCACGCATCGCGGTGTTGATCGCGTCACAGACAAGGTCCGTGTTCAGCGCTTCCATCACGGTGAGGCCGGGAAGAATTTCCGATGCCATCGCCGCGGAATGAGTCATTCCGGAACATCCGATCGTCTCGACGAGCGCTTCCTGAATCACGCCCTCTTTGACGTTCAGGGACAGCTTGCAGGCGCCCTGCTGCGGAGCGCACCAGCCGACGCCGTGCGTGAATCCCGAAATATCCTTGACTTCCTTCGCCTGAACCCACTTTGCCTCCTCCGGGATCGGGGCAGCACCGTGGTGTACGCCCTGATGGACAGAGCACATATTCTCAACTTCCTGTGAATAAGCCATACTCTACACTACTCCTTTCAAAATAGTAACGATCCATAACTGTTATTTTCGCATAATTGATTCTGTTCGTAAAGTGTTTTTTGCCCGCGCCGAAGGCCGCAGGGAGGCGGTTCCATCCTCATGAAGCCTGATTATTCGTGCTTTTCGACAATCGTTCCCTCGCGCTTGTAGATCGAATTCGAAGGGATGACGCCCCGTACGCTTGAGAGCGGATAGATATTTGTGTCGTGACCG
>ONLT01000052.1 GCA_900318755.1 uncultured Eubacteriales bacterium | reverse complement strand
CCGCATAGCGGGTGGTTTTTTGTTTCGCTCGGCTCATATTTCCGTTGGGAAATACTCGCTCGATCTCAACAGGCTGAAGCCCATAATAAAAAACTCATAAAGCGGATTCCGAAAATCTGCTTTATGAGTCGTTCCAAATTCGCGGTTCTCCGGGTTTCCATCTGAATCCGCATATAAAAATCTGCAGTCCGCATCCTGTCGCCGGGCTCTTACTGATCCGCAACGCGCCCGTATCCCGGCCCTTCACTGATCCGTGACGCGCCCCGCACTGACGTCTTCCTCGCTGAAGCCGTAGTATGTAACCCCGTCTTCCAGGCGATACCCGTGGGCCGCCGCCAGCTCCTCCACCGTGACGAACTGGTATCCCTGACCTGTCAGATCGCTGATCAGCTGGTTCACCGCTTCCGGAACCGCCTCTTTTCCCTCATTGATCAGGATAATATTGCCCCCGGTGATGTTTTTTTCCACGTTGGACACAAAAGCCGCCGCATCGCCGGTGCTGTACACGCTCGTATCCACATCCCAGTAGATGTTCGGCTTGCCCACCTGCTGCTTCTGCTCCGTCGTGAAACTCCCGTACGGGAAGCGGACGACAGAGGACCCCTCCGTGGCGCCGTAGCTCTTGATGAGCTGGTCCGTCTTCTGAAATTCCTCAACGCATTCGGCGGTCGTCAGCTTTGTCATGGTCTTGTGGTCATAGGAGTGATTGCCGAGCTGGCAGCCCAGTTCAGCCATCTTCGGCACGGTCTGCGCCCCGTACTGCTCAAGCTGCGTGCCGAGCATAAAGAAGGTCGCCGTCACATTGTGCTGCTGAAGGACATTCAGAAGATCCGGCGTATATTTGCAGGGTCCGTCGTCAAAGGTCAGCGCGAGAAGCTTCGAGCTGTCCGCATTCTCATTGTACGTCCCGTCTTTCTCAAAATAACGCCCTTTGCCGCCGATCGCGACCCAGCCGGTATCCATGTAGCCGTAGCCGTTGATGTGGTACTGCCTGTCTTTGATCGTGATCCATCCGTTGACGTAGCAGGTCTGATCATCGCAGGCGTACCACCAGCCGTTCTCATCGTGCTGCCACCCCGGCGTCTCATACCGGACGCTCATACCATCCGGAATTTTCTCTCTGCCGGCGCTGCCGGAACCGTCCTCCTTTTCCGGATCCGATGTCAACGCGGCGGAAGAAGAAGCCTCCGCGGCGTTCAGCCTGCTCTCCCGACGCCGTTCGATAAACGGACTCACGATCAGCCAGATCAGCACGATCATCCCCGCGATCACCAGGACCACAACGGCCGTGCGGATATAGGGAAGATAACGATGCGCTTCCTTCCGATTGTTCTTTCTGTCTCTGCCCGCCGCCATTTGGAAACCCCCTGCAAGAAGGGGGCCGGAACAAACCGGTCCCCTTATGATCTCTTACTCTTCCGTCGGCTCCGTCTCGTTTGCCGTATCGCCGGTCTCTTCCGTCACCGGCTCATTTCCGGTTTCTTCCGTCTCCGGCTCATTTCCGGTCTCTTCCGTCTCCGGCTCATCTCCGGCAGTCCCGCCGGACGCGTCGTCCTCATCAAAGAGAAGCTCTTCGTCTCCGTCGTCAACAAAGGCATCGGACGGACTGCCCTCCCCGTCTTCTCCGGTCTCTGTGAACATCTCGGCGCGGGTCTTCACGCGGTCGTCGGAATCCAGCCGGATATTCCGGTACTCCTTCATTCCGGTTCCCGCAGGAATCAGCTTTCCGATGATGACGTTCTCCTTCAGGCCGATCAGGTTGTCGACCTTGCCCTTGATCGCCGCGTCGGTCAGAACGCGGGTGGTCTCCTGGAAGGAAGCGGCGGACAGGAAGGAATCCGTCGCCAGGGACGCCTTCGTAATTCCGAGCAGCTCGCGCTTTCCGGTAGCCGGGCGTTTGCCCTCCTTCTCCATCTCCGCGTTCGCGTCCTCAAAGTCAAGGAAGTCCATCATCACGCCCGGAAGCAGGCCGGTATCTCCGGCATCCTCCACGCGGATCTTCTTCAGCATCTGGCGGACGATGACCTCGATATGCTTATCGGCGATCTCAACGCCCTGCAGACGGTAAACCCTCTGAACCTCACGCAGGATGTAATCCTGAACGGCTCCGACTCCCTTGATGCGCAGGATGTCGTGCGGGTTGACGCTTCCTTCGGTCAGCGCGTCGCCGGCCTCGAGCATGCTGCCGTCCGCCACGCGGATCGTCGCGCCATAGGGGATCAGGTACGTCTTGGACGCGCCCGACTCCTCGTCCGTGACGACGATTTCTCTCTTCTTGCCGTCCTTGATCGTGGCGATTCCTTTGATATCCGTGATGATCGCAAGGCCCTTCGGCTTGCGCGCCTCGAACAGCTCCTCGACACGGGGAAGACCCTGTGTGATATCGCCGCCGGCGACGCCGCCGGTGTGGAAGGTACGCATCGTCAGCTGTGTACCGGGCTCACCGATGGACTGCGCCGCGATGATTCCGACCGCCTCGCCGACCTGCACGACCTCGCCGTTTGCCATATTGGCGCCGTAGCACTTCGCGCAGATTCCCTGATGGGACCGGCACGTAAGGATGCTGCGGATCTTCACTCTTGTGACCGGTTCGCCGTTCTCGTCGACGCCCTTTGTCACAATCTGCTCCGCTCTTCTGGAGTTGATCATCTGGTTCGCGCGGACGATCACGTTGCCCTCCGCGTCTTTGATCTCCTCACAGGAGAAGCGGCCCGTGATCCGCTCCTGAAGGCCCTCGATCTCCTCTTTGCCCTCCACGAAGCGGCTGACATACATGCCCGGAATCTCATCAAGATTTTCCGCGCAGTCCTTCTCGTTGATGATCAGCTCCTGAGAGACATCGACCATTCGTCTCGTCAGATAACCGGAGTCCGCGGTACGCAGCGCCGTATCGGACAGTCCCTTCCGCGCGCCGTGCGCCGACATGAAATACTCCAGATCGTCCAGTCCCTCACGGAAATTGGACTTGATCGGCAGCTCGATCGTGTGACCGGTTGTATCCGCCATCAGACCGCGCATACCGGCCAGCTGTTTGATCTGCTTATCGGAGCCTCGCGCTCCGGAATCCGCCATCATGAAGATGTTGTTGTATTTGTCCAGTCCGCCCAGCAGAGCCTTCGTCAGTCTCGCATCGACGTTCTTCCACGTCTCGATGACTTCCTTGTACCGCTCTTCCTCTGTGCACATTCCCTCTTTGTAGTTGTCCATGATCTGGTCGACGGTTTCCTCCGCCTCCTCGATCATTTCCTTCTTCTCGCTCGGGACGGTCATATCGGAAATGGATACGGTAATTCCGGAAAGCGTCGAATACTTGTATCCGATCGCCTTGATATCGTCGAGCACCTCCGCGGTCGTCGTCGCTCCGTGGATGTCGATCAGCCGCTGGATAATCCCCTTCAGGTCTCCCTTTTTGACCATGAAATCGACCTCCGGCAGCAGCTCGTTGCCCGGAACGGTACGATCAACATAGCCCAGATCCTGCGGAAGGATCTCGTTAAAGAGAAGCCGTCCCAGCGTCGTCGTCACAAGCCGGGAGATCGGATTCCCGTTCACGTCTTTTCCTTCGCGGCGGACTTTGATCTCCGTGTGCAGCGTGATGTATCCGTTTTCATGAGCGAGAATCGCCTCGTTCATGTCGCAGTAGCAGCTGCCCTCGCCCGGCTCGCCCTCGCGCTTCTGGGTGATGTAGTAAATACCGAGAACCATATCCTGCGTCGGCACGGTAACCGGGCCGCCGTCGGAAGGTTTCAGCAGGTTGTTGCTGGAAAGCAGCATAAAGCGGCACTCCGCCTGCGCCTCGACGGAAAGCGGAAGATGAACCGCCATCTGGTCGCCGTCGAAGTCCGCGTTGAACGCCGTGCAGGCCAGCGGATGAAGCTTGATCGCCTTGCCTTCCACCAGAATCGGCTCAAAGGCCTGAATTCCCAGGCGGTGCAGCGTGGGCGCGCGGTTCAGCATCACCGGATGCTCCTTGATGACATCCTCGAGGACATCCCACACCTCCGGCTGCAGCCGCTCGACCATCTTCTTCGCGCTCTTGATGTTGTGCGCCATCTTGTTTGCGACCAGCTCCTTCATGACGAACGGCTTGAACAGCTCGATCGCCATCTCCTTCGGAAGGCCGCACTGGTAAATCTTCAGCTCCGGTCCTACAACGATAACGGAACGGCCGGAGTAATCGACACGTTTTCCCAGAAGGTTCTGGCGGAACCGTCCGGATTTTCCCTTCAGCATGTCAGAGAGGGATTTGAGCGCGCGGTTTCCCGGTCCCGTGACCGGACGGCCGCGGCGTCCGTTATCGATCAGAGCGTCGACGGCCTCCTGAAGCATACGTTTCTCGTTGCGGACGATGATATCCGGCGCGCCCAGATCCAGCAGTCTCTTCAGACGGTTGTTCCGGTTGATGATTCTCCGGTACAGATCATTCAGATCGGACGTCGCGAACCGTCCGCCGTCGAGCTGTACCATCGGGCGCAGATCCGGCGGGATGACCGGAATGCAGTCCAGAATCATCCACTCCGGACGGTTTCCGGACTCGCGGAACGCCTCAACAACCTCGAGACGCTTGATGATCCGCGCTCTCTTCTGGCCGCTGGACTCCTCCAGTCCCTTCGACAGCTCCTCAAACTCACTCTCCAGATCGACGTCCTCAAGCAGTTCCTTGATCGACTCCGCGCCCATTCCCGCGCGGAACTGATCGCCGTACTGCTGTCTCGCTTCCTGGTACTCACTCTCGGAGAGCACCTGCTTTTTCATCAGGTGCGTCTCGCCGGGATCCAGAACGATGTAGCTCGCGAAATAGAGCACGCGCTCCAGCAGACGCGGGGAGATATCCAGAATCAGTCCCATACGGGACGGAATTCCCTTGAAATACCAGATATGAGAAACCGGCGCTGCCAGCTCAATGTGGCCCATGCGCTCGCGGCGGACGGAGGACTTGGTGACCTCGACGCCGCAGCGATCGCAGATGACGCCCTTGTAACGGATTTTCTTATATTTACCGCAATGGCACTCCCAGTCCTTCGTCGGTCCGAAAATACGCTCGCAGAACAGGCCGTCTTTCTCCGGCTTCAGCGTTCTGTAGTTGATCGTCTCAGGCTTTTTTACCTCGCCGTGGGACCACTCGCGGATTTTATCCGGCGAAGCGAGGCCGATCCGGATCGCGTCAAATGTAAATGCGTCATTGGTAACTTCTTTATTTACGACTTCCGGCATTCTTTTACCCCTT
>ONLT01000031.1 GCA_900318755.1 uncultured Eubacteriales bacterium | reverse complement strand
TTCCACCTGGTGCTCATGAACGTTCTGAAGACTGAAAGTGTCCGTCTTGGTCTCCTTCGCATCAAAGCAGACCGGGAGCCCCTGTACGGCCCCGATATAGTCGACCGTAGACTTCTGGTCAAAATAAGCCAGTGTGATGTGCCGCGTCTCCTTGTCGATCCGGATCGGCGTGATCGGCGTCGGCACCTTCTGGATCAAGGCGAGACCGCGCGACCGGTAGGTCTCGTTCGTGAGATTGATCATCTCCTCCAGCAGCGAGCCGCGCAGCCCCCTCGTCCCCCACGTTCCCATCAGGAATTCTCCCGGGACGCGCCGGATGCTGCTGCGGTGCTGTCCGGATCGTAATAGGTGTCGTTGTCCCTGTTGAGAACCTTCATCTGATTCAGCGGCCAGTAGCGGAAAACCGCCTTTGCGACGATCTCGTCCTTCGTCACGAAATGGTTCGTCCAGTACCTGGAATCGCGGGAATTCAGTCGGTTGTCCCCGAGAACAAAATAGCATCCCTCCGGCACCGTAAACGGAACGTCCATCTCACCCGCGTCCGTCACCCCCTGCTCCGGGCAGAAGCTGTCCGTCAGAGGCGTCCCGGGGCCGTTGACGTAGACCTCCCCGTCACGGATGTCGATCGTGTCGCCCGGAAGTCCGATCACCCGCTTGATAAAAAGCTGCGACTCGTCGTCCGGATAGCGGAAAATGATGATGTCATACCGCTCCGGATCCCTGTTTACATAGGCGAGACGGTTGCCGAACACGCGGTTGCCGACCATAATTGTATTCTCCATCGACTGCGACGGAATCGTCGCGTTGACGAAGACAAATTTTTCCAATAGAACCACCGCAAGAACGACGCAGCCGATCAGAATCAGGTTGCTTAAGAGTTCTCTCCAGAAGGGTCTCTTCTCTTCCTGCGTTTCCCTGTTTGTCTTATTTTTCATATGCGTTCCATTTCCCGTCGCACTGACGCCGGATCGTGCCGCCTGAAAGGACGGCCCGAAGGTCGTCCGGAAGCGGGGACCGGATCACCAGTCCGGATTCCTGTTTTAATATTCCGTCCATCTTTGGAAATTCCATCCGTGCCGCGTGCAGAAACTGCCGGTTCAGGCGGAATTTTCGCCCGAACAGCCGGTTTATCCGCTGATCTCCGTACCTCGGATCCCCGATCAGCGGATGCCCCGCCGACGCGAGATGGGCGCGGATCTGATGCGTCCGTCCCGTGATCAGCTCGACCTCCAGCAGTGTGACACATTCCGGATAGCCGATGACCGCCAGAGGGCGGTACGCCGTCTCAATACGGGAAGGCGCATCGCTTCCGGGCCCGGCCTCTTTTTCTGTCCGGATCACGGAACGTTCCGGACGCCCGTCGGATGATCCGTCATCGGGAAGAATCCGGACGGTATTCGTATTCCGGTCCTTTACGAGATATCCGCTGATCCGTTCCGATCGGCTGATCTCGCCCGCACACGCCGCGAGATAGAATTTCCGGATCGACCGGCTGCGAATCGCGCGCGACAGCTCCCGCGCAGACGCGTTGTCCTTCCCTGCGAGGACAATCCCGCTCGTATTCCGGTCGAGCCGGTTCGCGACGCCCGCCGTGAACAGACCGTTGCCGGAATCCGTCAGATAGCCCCTCAGATACTCGACGAGCGACACATCCTCCGGCCGGCTCTTCTGGGAGAGAAGTCCCGCCGGCTTGTTGACCGCGATCAGATGATCATCCTCAAAGAGGATCCACGCCGGATCGAGCCGCAGCCTTTCCGCCGCAGGCGGTGCGGGCACCTCTGCGCGGAAATGCTCAAAGGTCTCGTCAGAAAAATAAATCCGGACCGTATCCCCGGCGCAGAGAAGTTCATTTCCCGACGCTTTTCCGCCGTTCAGAACGATATTCTTTTTCCGAAGCATCTTGTAGAGGAACCCGCTGCCCGCTCCCGGCAGGTACCGGCGCAGAAATTTGTCCATTCGCTGTCCGGCCTGTTCCTCACCGATTCTGATTTCCTTCAAAAGCTCTCCTCACTGCGCCGCGCAAAGTCACAGCACCAGAGCGAGCATGCTCCGGCGCGCCGCAAGATCCTCCTCGTTTGATCCGCCCTTCGCCTCCATCTGGCGGAGACGCTCGAGAAACTGCTTTTCGTTCCGGAAGATTTTGACTTTTCTCCGGTAGCCGGAGGCGCGCAGCGACTTCTCGATGTGATTTTCCATGAACTGGATCACATCCTGTTTGACATCCTCGTGCGTGAACGCCGCAACCGTATCGTTTGCGACCGCCGCCGCATCTACGTACAGATTGGTGTCATGGGTCGTAAAATACAGCTCGTAGGCCATCTCAAGCGACCCCGCGGCGTCCGAGATCTCCCGGTACAGGCCGCTGTCCATCGGCTTGCGCATGCACATCATGATCGCACTCACACACGAAAGACTCCCCGGAATCACGCCGAGCATCGCGATGATCGTATAGATGTTCCGTTTGTCCCCGTCGTTCAGGAAATAGCCCGCCAGGTAAATCGCCACCGCAGCCGCAAAAAACAGAATGGTTCTCACGATGCGGATTCTTTTCTGGTACCGGATATAACCGTAGCATCCCTTTTCTGGCTTTTGTTTTTTCATACGTACCTCTTACAGAAAAAAGCCCACCCGCAGGATCTGCGGATGAGCCGTATCTTCAAAAAATTATTCCTCGTCGTCGTCCGGCAGTTCCTCCGGTGCGTCGACTTCCGGCGCCTCCTGCTCCGCTGTATCTGCCGCGCTCCCTTCATCTGCCGGAGCTGCCGCTGCCTGCTTCTCCATCGGAGCGAGCTGACGCTTGTTCTCATTCACCACGTCATAGTAATTCTTCAGAACGCCGGAGAACGAGTTGAATGTCTCGGTCGCCTCGGAGAGCGAATTGCCCATGATCGTGGAGAGATTCGTAAGGAGCTCGTCCGTGTAGGAGATCGCGCTCATGCGGATGTTCTCGGCATCCTTGTCCGCCGCGTCCACGATGTCCTGCGCCTGTCTGTTCGCGTCGTTGATCGTCTCGTTCGCCTGACCGTACGCCTGCTTCATGATCTCGGTCTGGGAGATCAGCGAAGCGGCCTTGTCCTGCGCCTCGCGGATAATCTGATCGGCCTTTTCCTGCGCGTCCGCAAGGATGGCGTCCTTGTTTCCGATAATTTTCTGATACCGTTTTATTTCATCAGGTGTTTTCAACCGGAGTTCCCGAAGCAGCTCTTCCAGTTCTTCCTTATTGACGACAATTTTCGTAGTTGAGAGCGGCTGATAACGGCAATTCTCAACGTACTCTTCGATC
>ONLT01000099.1 GCA_900318755.1 uncultured Eubacteriales bacterium | reverse complement strand
GGCCTTCGTCTCTGTCAGACGATACGTTCCGGACGGAAGATCTCCGATCACCGCCGCAGCGCTTCCGGATGTGATGGTACCGATGACTTCACCGGACATGGTGTACGCGTCGGTCTCACTCTCTCCGTCGATTTTTTTCAGCGAAAATTCCGCACCGCTTTGCGGATTCGATTTTTCATCCGTCTTCAGAAGTTTCACTTCAAACGGCGTATCCAGCCGGTTTGATACCGTGACGCTGTCTTCCGTATCTGCGGAAACCGTTGCGGTGATCGTCGGCGCACCATCCGCCGCGGTTGTAATCTGTGCGGAGCTGTTGCTGCACGCTGCGGAATCGTAGCGGTATCCGCTTCTGGATTCCTCTGTGACGGAATACGCGGTATTCACCGGCATGTACGAAACAAGGAACCGTTCACCGGGCTTCAGAGACAGCCGGAAGCTCACGGTGGTGTTTCCCGTGTTCGGATTATAACTGAGGCTGTAATCCGAAAGGCCTGCCGCATCACTCAGCTGACCGCCCGCGCTCACGGCGGGATCCGCCGCGGCGATCTGGCTTTGATCGTACGTCTCATACGTATAATCTGTATCTGCGTGTTCTCCTTGCGACGTCAGCGTCACGTTGAACACGAACGTCTCATCTTTCACTGCCGGGTTGACCGCCGCTGCGGTTCCCTCACCGACGGCGGTGATGTCCGTTCCATCCGTATCCAGCACTTTCTTCTCCAGCGTCAGGGAGCCCTTCAGCTGATTCTGCGCCAGAAACTGCGTGATCCGGGTGCTGGCCCCGGAGGAGTCTTCTTTGCTCTCCCCGTCATAGATCACCGTGTCGGAATCGATCAGCATCGGATGATACGTTTTTGTCAGCAGCTCATAATGAGCATCGATGTGATTCTCTACGATATTGTAGGTGTGACCGGATTCCAGCACCGTGCCGTTCACAATCAGGCCGGGCGCGATATAAACTGTCGTCGTCCAGTTGTTGTCCGCGCTCAAGGCGGCTCCGGACAGGATCGTCTTTTCCGCATCCGTCCCCTGATCCTGAACCAGATCAAAGGTGATGCTGCCCGGCCGGTATTCGCTGTCGGACTGATCGACCCATTGCTTCCGGACCGTGATCTGCGACACCGCGAGACCGACGCCATCCGGGTTCGTAATTTCGGCAGTCTCCTCGTTCCCCACAACCGTCTCAATTCCACCGCTGCTGTCGATCGTCGTTGTGACCGGCTTATACCGGATGTTTGTCCCGTCCGTGTTCGTCTTCAGCGCGTAGGAGACCGTTCCGTTTTCATCGGTCGTCCGGGTGATCTGCGCCTTCTGATCATCGGTCAGGCTATCGTAGGCTGTGGTGCCGTTTTTGAGCTCCGCCATCAGGTCGTAGCTCTCCTGGCTGGGCCATACCGTAAAGGAAACGGTGTAGCTGTAGCCGTCGTCCAGAACGAACGGCGTGCTGTCGTTCTGATCCATACTCCAGGTCACGGTGCCGTCGGTATATTCAGCGCCCCTGAAGGTCTTTGTCCCCGTCCCGTTGCTGTAGCTGAAGGTCCCGTCCTGATTGTCCGTAAGCGGTACGGCGTTTCCCTCTGCATCCTTCACGGAGTAAGTAAATCCGTCCGCCGAGCCGTTCACCAGCGCGGACGCCGTCATATTCGTCAGGCCGTCCGTAATCGTCACGGACTGATAGCCGACGTTGTGAGTGATCTGGTTGGCGATGTTGGCAAATGCGGCGTTCAGCGTGTCCTGATCGTTTGCGTCGTAATAGTTGTTCGATTCACCCGCAGCTGCGGCGAGCTTCTGCATGTTGGTGGCGTCGCCGAAGGCGCCGATGGAATAGAGCGTCTTGCCCGCACCCGTGATCGCCTGCGCCTGAGCCGCCGCATACTGATAATTCAGACCATTATAATCTGAGTTGCCGCTTCCGTAGTACGTGTGACCATTTGAATAATGGCGTGTATATTCACCATTCCAGCTGGAACCTTCGTCTCTTGTATTTCTGAAGGTCGGGTTTCCGTCCGAGACAAAGAGAATGTAGACATCCGCTCCCTGCCGCGCCGAAAGACCGTTAGCCGTCTGCAGCGCATCCTCCCAGTTTGTTCCGCCGTTGGCGCTCAAACGGTTTACTGTGTTTTGAAAACGGGTGAGATCCGTACTCTGCGTGATCCTTGTCGTCGCATAATTTGAGAAGGTCACAAGCGACATCGTCAGCAGATCCGGATTCTCCGCGGTGTTCTGACCAAGAAGCGTCGACGCCAGCGCGTTGACGGCGCTCTTGGCCACAGACAGCCGCGTCGTTGAATCCCCCCAATAATCGCCCTCTTCTTCATTCATAGATTTGGACAGATCCAGCACAACGATTACATCCGCCTTTTTCGCCTCCGTGCTGGAGCTGGCCTTTCCGGTGACGCCAAGAGACAGATTGTACGTCCCGTTTCCGTTCGACGTCAGCGTCTTCTCGCTGGTCGGCGCGTCGGAACTCTGCGCGGCTGCGGCGAGAGGAGCCGCTCTGCGGGCGCCGGCCTGCGCGGAAGCCGTTCCGGACTCTTCCGCCGTCCCGTCCGCCGCCTCTTCCGCCGCGGTCCCAGCGGACTCTTCCGCCGCATTTTCCGCGGACCCTTCCGTCGTTTCTTCTGTTGTCTCTTCCGGGGTCCGGCTGCTATCTGAGGAAGATGCGGTCACGACCAGTCCGGTGACCGAGAAGCTGCTCTGGGTGAAGGTCACGGCGCTTACATTTCCGGAGCCGTCCTTCTGCGCATCCGCGTTCAGAACCTTCGGCGTGACCTGCCCCTGCGTTTTTTCGAAGTGCACTGCCTGCACGGCATCCCCTTCTGCGGCGCCAAGCGCGTCCGCCAGAGTGATCTTTACCTGAACCTCCGCCGTCGGTTCAATCTCCTGCCCGTCTCTTTCGAAATGAATATCGAAGAAGCGTGCAGCTGTGATCCCCGCGCCGTTCAGTTTCGCCTGCGCCTGACCGGTGTAATTCTTCACCTGATCGCCGTCCGTGATCTCCGCGGCCTTCAGGACGTCGCTCTCTTTGATGCCGGCGTCCGCGCCGTAGGTGACCGTCACCGTGAACCCGTTTTCCTTCGTAAAGGTTTTGGTGCCGGATGGCGCCCCGCTGTCGGCTGATACCAGATCGACGAGGCCCGGGTAAACCAGAACCATCGTCAGAATAAGGATCAGTGCGAAAATGCGTTGGATTGTTCGTTTCATATCATGTTTCCTTTCAGATCGCAGCCCGGCCGATCTGCAAAATCGGTCGCCTTCGGCCGGCAAGAATAAAACCGCAGACAAATACTCCCCGCGCGTTTCGATTTAAAACAGGCCTGGAGTATAATTCAACCATGTCGATGCTGTCAGTGATTTATATTGGAATCTGCACAATACGGCAGAACAAAATGAGCAATTCTATCATAAATTCACAAGTGCGATCCGGCGTTTTGTGTAAGAATCACTATGAAAATTATATTTAGAACCATTTTTTCATGCAATAGAAATGGAATCAATGACCCTTGAACGGTCATGAAAAACGGCCATTTTAAAATCCGCATCCGAAGGGGCTCATTTGCACGCCAAATTCCCGTCAATTGTAAAGTCTTGTCATGATCTTGTTCCGGTCTTGTTCCGGACCAGAAAAAAATCCGACACAAACGGCAGGCGCTGTGCTATCATTTAGGAAGTAGCAAGTAGGAACATCCTTACCGTTCCGCTGAAATTCTGAGTCGAAAATCAGGAGGTTCGGTCTCATGAAAAAAGAACTTGCCGAGCAGGCAATTCAGTTGACCTCTGACATTTTAGAAGCGTTTTACCGATGCGATCCGGAGCCGGCGCTAAAGGTGGCCGATCCCGAAATCACGTGGATCGGATCCCGGGAAGAACAGTTCGACATCGGCTATGAACAATTCGCTTCGGATCTGAAGGAAATCACCTCGCACATGTTCAGTTGCGAGCTGATCAACCAGAATTATTATCTGGCGCAGAACAACGGGCGAATCTGCACCGTCATCGGATCCTATATTATACAGAGCGCGAAAGAAACAAAATTCTGCATCGACGGGGAGCAGCGCTGCTCCGCCGTCTGGCGGGCAGACGGCGGAACCCGCCTGACCCTGATGCATCTCTCGATCAACACGCCCATCGGTGTATTGTATGTGGATGACTTTGAAAAGTTTCCGATCACCATGGAACAGATGCTCAAACGTTACACCGCCCGGATGGTCGAACAGAAAGCCGCGCCGCACATTCTTCCGGTCGCGGATTCCGACCGGGCCCTTCATTTCATAGACGAATCGATGATCTACTATCTGCAGTCAGACGGAAAATACACGCTGATCAATCTGGAAAATCAGCAGATTCGCACGAGAATGCTGCTGAAGGAATTTGACAGCCGGCTCGGCGACACGTTTTTTCGAATCAGCCGCAGCGACATCGTAAACATCACGAAGGTATCCCTGATCAAAGAACGGGACCTGACTCTGACAAACGGGATCCGGATTCCGATTCCCATCCGGAGTGTCGCGGAAATCCGTCAGAGAATCATGGAATATTATAAGTAACCGGACAGTATTTCAAGTTCAGCACTTAAAAGGGGGGAAGTCATGGACGGAGATCTCAGACGCAGGCAGAAGGAAAAACGGTATCAGGAACGAGTGCGGCAGGTGCGGAGGAACCGGATCATTCTGGCGGCATCGGCAGCTGCCGTGATTCTGATCGCCGCGCTTGCGATCCGCAGCTGCGCCGGCGGGAAATCCGGGCAGCAAAAAAAGACCGGCGCTGAGGAATCCGTCCTCTCCTCTTCTTCCGCGGCGGTCAGTACATCCTCCTCCGGAGGAAGCGGCGTCACGGCGGATCTTACCATCAGCGCCGCCGGCGACTGCACCCTCGGAACTGATGAAAATTTCGATCCCTCCTACTCCTTTGACACCGTCTGCCGGCAGCAGGGCGATCCCTCCTATTTCTTCGCCAACGTCCGCGATGTATTTTCTTCCGATGATCTCAGCATCGTGAATCTTGAAGGCACACTGACGGAGGCGACGCAGCGCGCCGATAAAACCTACGCCTTCAAGGGCAGCCCGGAATACGCAAAGATCCTGAAGGACGGAAGCATCGAGGCCGTCAATCTTGCCAACAATCACAGCCACGACTACGGGGATCAGAGCTACGAGGATACGATAAGCAACGTGGAAAATGCCGGCATCACCAGCTTCGGGTACGACCGCAGCCGGGTCATCACGGTGAACGGCGTGAAGGTCGGGCTGGTCGGCACCTATGAACTGAAGGACGGGATCGGCTGCAAGGACGAGATGCTTGATCAGATCCAGTCGGTCAAAAAACAGGGAGCCGATCTGGTGATCGCCAGCTTCCACTGGGGAACCGAGCGGGAAAATTATCCGGACGACGTCCAGAAAGAGCTGGCCCACGCCGCAGTTGACGCGGGCGCCGATCTCGTTCTGGGGCATCACCCGCACGTTCTTCAGGGAATCGAAACCTACAACGGAAAGCAGATCGTATACAGCCTCGGCAATTTCTGCTTCGGCGGAAACAACGATCCGAGCGACAAGGATACGATGATCTACAGGCAGACCTTTCATATTATAAACGGAACCGTCTCATCGGATTCTTCGTACGAGACCATTCCCTGCAGCATCTCTTCGGTGTCGGACCGGAACAATTTCCAGCCGACCGTTCTTACCGGATCGGAGAAGGAACGGGTCCAGGCGCGGATCGACAAGTATTCCGAGGGCCTGTCCGGGTCGTGATCCCAAAAGGACGGGGCGCCGTTTACTCTTTTTCGGACTCTCTTCCTGCGTCGGGTCCGCCCGCGTCCAACCCCATCGGAACGTTGGAGAGAAACTTCCGGAAAAATGCCGGCGAAAAGCCCGTCTCCTTCTTGAAAGCGCGGCAGAAATGAGAAGAGCCCGCATATCCGCAGGCGTAGGCGATGGATTCGATCGACTGTCCGCCATCCGAGAGCATCTGCATCGCGTGGCGCATCCGCGCCCGGGTCAGGTATTCCCACGGGGTAAGCCCGACTTCATTCTGAAACTGTCTGGAAAAATAATATTTGCTGAGGGAGGCGTGTGCAGCGATCTCATCCAGCGAGACCGGCTCGCTGTAATGGGCGTCCATATAGGTCAATGCGCGGGAAATCGGCTCGCTCTGCTCCGACCCGCTATTGATTGAAAGGGAGCAGAGTATCTCGGTGATCAGCATCGAGACGACATGATCGTTCGGTTCCTGCTCCATCATCTCTTTTTTCAGGGAATTCATCAGAAAGATCAGCTTGCGGTCCATCGAAAAAACCGGAGAATGGGCGCGGGTCAGGTACTCGTAGTAAGCCGGCAGCGAGACGCCGTTCATCAGATACCACTGCATGCGGATCTTTGAATCCGCCCGGTAATAATGCGGCTTTCTGAGATCCAAAAGGATCAGGCTGCCCTCCGGAACCGGATATTCTTTTCCTTCATAACGGACCGTCATAGTTCCGCTCACCAGGTACATGATCTGATAACAGTGCACCTCCCTGGTCCGGTCCACCGCGTACGTTACGTCGCAGAGATAATCGTTGCTGGCGAGGATATAATACAGGTTCTCGATCGCAAAATTCGAGGGAATGTGAAACCCTGCCCCATCCATGGAAAGAATCCCCTTCTCCCCTGAAATTACCCACTCATGCCGTGTCATTTTCGATGCCATATCCGGATCCTCCGCCGATTGTCCCATCCGCCATCCTTATCATACATCCCCGGTTCTCCTAAAGCAATATATGTATATAAATTCGCAACACCAGTTCGTGAAATTGTAAGCCGTTTATTTATAATAAGAATCACAGGGAAGCAATATGATACAAAAAACAGCTGCAGCTTTTCCCCGGATAACAGAAAAAGCAACAAATCCACAGGTATTGAAACAGAAAGGTGATCTTATGAAAAAGAATTATTTATCAATATTGCTTGCAGGCGCAATGACCGTCACGATGCTGGCCGGATGCGGAAGTTCTTCCTCCGGTTCTGACGCTTCCTCGTCAGCAGGTACCGCTTCCGCTTCCGCTGCGGGCGGAAACGCAGTTTCTTCTTCTGCCGCATCATCATCCGCCGCCTCTTCCGATACAGGCGAAACTTATCATGTCGGCGTCGTTCTCAAGACGACGTCCTCCGAGTACTGGAAGTACGTGATCGCCGGCATCGATCAGGCGGAAAAAGATCTCGGGAATATCACCGTCGATGTCAAGGGCGCGACCAGCGACACGGCGTTCGACGAACAGCAGAATATGGTGGAGACGGTGGTCGCATCCGACAGCGTTCAGGCTCTGGCCGTCGCACCGCTTCAGTCCAGCGCCATCAACACCATCGCGCAGTCAAGCAGCATGCCGATCATCGCCGTTGACACAAACTTCGACGCGGCGAAGACCTTCATCGGCACCGCCCATGAAGATGCCGCTTATCAGGGCGGAAAATATGTGGCGGAAAAAATCGGAAAAGGCGGAAAGGTCGTCATTCTCGCGAACATTCAGGGCGAAGCGACGTCCGAGGCCCGCGTCTCCGGATACCGGAAGGCCCTCGAGGAAGGCGGCTGCGATATTCTTGCGACCCAGTACACGGACGGCGTCGGCGATAAAGCCGTGACCGTCACAGACGGCGTTCTTCAGACCTACCCGGATCTTGACGCGATCGTCTGCTGCGCCGATGACGTGGCGCTCGGCGCTTCCCGGGCGATCAAATCGGCCGGCAGAGAAAACGACGGCATTGTAGTCTGCGGCTTCGACGGAATCTCATCGGGTGTCCAGGCGGTCATCGACGGGGAAATCACCTGCACCGTCGCCCAGGATCCGTACAACATGGGATATCAGACCGTCGTGACGCTGGAGGACATCCTCAAGGGAAAGAGCGTGGATTCCTTCATCGACACCGGCTGCAGCGTGATCACATCCGACAACGCAAAGGACTACCTCAAAAAGTTAAACGGTCTGATCTCCTGACGGATCACAATTCCCTCCGATGATTTTATCACTGCCGCGTTGAGCATCTCAACGCGGCAGTTTTGTGCGGAGCTGTCAGCACCTTTTGTTTATATTCATAACTTTTAAAGGAGAAGCAGCAATGATTTGAAAATATGTGAACGTTTTTTGTAACCAGCAAATATTTCGCGAAAAATATTATACGTCATCATCCGGCAGAAGGGCCGCTGCATTTCTGCAGCGGCCCTCCTGTTGACTCTTTCTTTATTTCGTTCCGTTGAATTCCTTCACGGCATCTACCATCGCGACGATGTTCTCAACCGGTGTGTTGCACTGGATGTTGTGAATGGTGTTGAAGATGTAGCCGCCGCCCTTTGAGAAAATCTTCAGTCTCCCGAGTACCTGCGCACGCACCTCAGCGGGCGTTCCGAACGGAAGCACCTTCTGGGTATCGACTCCGCCGCCCCAGAACAGGATGTCTTTTCCATACGTATCCTTCAGCCTCCGGGGATCCATCCCCTTCGCCGAGCACTGTACCGGATTGATCGCATCAAATCCGCTTTCAATCAGCAGCGGCAGCATATCAAAAATCGCACCGCAGGAGTGTTTCAGCGTTTTCCAGGTTGTGTGTTCGTGAATCCAGTCATTCATCTTCTTATAATACGGAAGATACAGCTCGCGGAATGTATCCGTCGACATCATCAGGCTGTCCTGGGAGCCGAAGTCCGTTCCGCAGATATAAACAATGTCGATGTCCGATCCGAACTCGTTCCAGTACCGCTCAAAATTCCTGATCGCGCGGTCCGTTCCCAGTTCGAACACTTCTTCCACATAATCCGGATAAAGGAGCGGCGCCATATACCACTCCTCAATGGAACGAATTCCCTTCGGATGTTTGATGTTGGGACCCGGAACATTATTGGCGTCCCCGAGGCAGGAATATCCCACAATGCACTGAATCGCACGGTTGAGAGGCTTCAGCTCCGCGAGCATCTTCTTGTGATAAGCGATCTGCGCGTCCGAAACCGGCATATAATCCTCCGCGTTGTCCTCGGGATTCAGATCATCCTCGTCGACCTCCTCCCCGCGCTCGAGATTATCAAAATAGTAGCCGTCCGCCGGCATGTGGCCGCTGGGCTCGCAGGAAGCGTCCCCCTCCGGATACAGATAATAGCCTCCCTTCCCGTCATCTCCGATCGTCGCATTTTTCGGGATGAGGATCGGCGTACCCCTGTACTGCCACTCTTTCCATTCTGTGTTGATGTGCCCGTACGTGTCGCCGTAATTGTACAGCTGCTGGACGTCGACGCCCATCGCCTCCCCCAGGTCCGGATCGACGTAGGCCGTCATGGTGCTCATGTCGTTGATTCGCGGCAGTTTTTTCTCCAGCCCGTAATAATCGCGGAGCTGTGCGACCACCTGGCAGTTCACCATCGATGTGCACATGCCCCCGAAGTCGACCGGCACCTGATCCGGTTCCTGATGTGCAAATGCTGTTAGGACCCTCTCTCTGGATGTCATAACCTTTCTCCTTTCGCATGATTTGCCTGAAATGCAGTATATGAAACGATCCATCTACCGATTCGCATAATTGATCTGTCTCCATGATACGAAAAAAGACCGCCTGGCACACTCTCATTTCGAACCGGAATATATGCAAAAACTGCTTTCTTTTTAAAACCATGCTATAATGGAGATTACGGAGGAATTGCCATGGAAAATCTACAGGAAGGAATGTTATTAAACGAGAGAGGAATCCTGCATAAAGACGGGATCTACATTCATACACCCACCGGATTCGCGGTCGACAACCTGTACTACATCCGTCTGGCTGCAATGTATACGTGCGACGCGCCCTACCGCGTTGTTCGGAGCGGGCTGAACGCATTTCTTCTCTTCTATATTCTCGAAGGAACCCTGCATTTTGAATACCGGGGGCAGAAGTTCACCGCCCCCCGCGGAAGCGTCGTTCTGATTGACGCGAAAGATCCGCATATTTACTACGCATCGTCCAGGGTGCGCTTTTACTGGTTTCATTTCAACGGGAGCGCCTCGCAGGCGTATTTCGACCGGCTGCACGAGACAAAGAAGCCGTCCGCCGTCGACGCGCCGAATCTCGAGGAAGAGTTTGCACGGATCCATAACGCCATGAAGAATGATCTGATCGATGACGACCGCATATCCGTCCGGATTCACCGGATTCTTGCCGTGCTCTCCTCGCCGGACCCATCCGGAAAGCGGTATTCGGAACCGGTGCTCAAGGCTCGGCTCTTTATGGACACCCATTACCGGGAAAAGCTGTCCGTACGGGAAATCGCGTCTCACGTCTCCCTGAGTCTCTATTATTTTTCAAAGCTCTTCCGCGAGGAGACCGATGTGACCCCGTACAATTACCTGACCGGCGTCCGTCTGAAAAACGCGATGCGTATGCTGCTGGAAACCGACCAGACCGTCGAACAGATCGCGGATATCTGCGCATTCTGCTCCTCCGCGAACTTTATCCGGTGCTTCCGCCTGCACACAGGCATGACGCCGAGCCAGTTCCGGAAGGGAATCGCCGGGATGACCTCCTCGGAGAAACCGGACCGGAAACAGCAGGGCGCGTTTTGACATCACCGGCTCAATGATTGTAGACCATCCGGTCAAAGCGCTTCATTGATCCAGGTCAGAGGATCAATCAGCGTGATGATCTGCATGACCGGAAGCGGAATGCCGACGAACATCTTCGCGTAAGCCACCGTCCGGGTGGAAACAGGCGCCAGCAGCCGGTCCTCGATCTCACGGAGATTGTGGAAATCCATGGAAACCGGAACCGCCGTCCCGTGAATGCCGGTGATCAGCATGGACATTCCGATCATGCCTCAGAACATATGCGTCGGAAAACTTTCCGGCAGAATGCCCACGGCGGGAAGCATGAATCCGGTCAGTACCAGGAACACATCGTTCAAAGAGTCGGTTCCTGTTTTTTCCTCCAGCTCCTTCACTGTTCCGTAAGCCAGCATCTCGCCCTTCTTCATGAGGACAACGTGCCGGCAGAAATTCTCGACCTCTTCCATATAGTGTGTGGTCAGGAAGATGGTCGTGCCCTCCTGATTCATTTTGATCATGCGCTGGGAAGGCAGATAATTAACCCTTCCCGGCAGCATACCCGCTTGCCCACGCCCAATGAAGATTATATCCGCCGCAGTCTCCGTCCACATCGACCGCCTCGCCGATGAAGAAAAGGCCGGGGCAGTTTTTCGCCTCCAGATGTTCCGTGAGCTCCGTGGTCCGCACGCCGCCCTGACAGACCTGCGCGTGACGAAGCGGCGCCGGAGCGGTCAGCGTGAGATCGAGTGCCTTGAGCCTTTTTACGACCGACGCTGCAGAATCTTTTTTTCTGCACACAACCGGAATCAGCTGCTCCGGAATAATCCCGGTCAGCTGATGCTTCAGTGTTTTGTACGGGCAGAGCTTTTCTCTTGCCCTCATCCGTTCTTCCAGTTCGCCCTGCGTCATGTCCGGACAGAAATCAAGGCGCGCAAGGACTTCATGTCCGCCCTCCTCCAGCGCGCAGACCGCATCGTGACTGATCTGCAGCGTCGGAATGCCGGAGATTCCGTAATCCGTCAGCTGAAGGATCCCGCTGCTTTCTGCTTTCACCTGCCCGTCGATCAGAAGAGAAACCGACCCGGAGGCACGGACTCCGGCCCAGCGTCCGCAGTAATCTCCGCGAACGCGGAGCGGAACCAGAGCCGGGAGGAATGGGCGGACAGAAATTTCAGCTTCTTTTGCAAACCGCATTCCATCATCCGAGGAACCCCGGACCGCAGAAGCCGGGCTGCCGCATGCGACGATTACACGGTCGCATTCATACTGCCAGGTTTCCGTTTCGACGCGGAAGCGCAGCGGGCCTGTATGCTCCACGCGAGTCACGCGCTCTCTTGTTTTGATCCGGATACCGAGATGTTCCGCCTCATACAGAAGCACGTTCAGCACGGACTGGGACTGTTCCGTGACCGGATAGACCCAGCCGTCGCGGTGTTTCAGCAGCAGACCCAGCGAGGTGAAAAACGCCATCGCGTCGTCATTTGAGAACGCGTCCAGAACATTCTGAACAAATGCAGCGTTCTCACAATGGTAATGGGTGACGTCCATGTTCAGATTTGTCAGATTGCATTTCCCATTGCCGGCGGCAAGAAGTTTCCGCCCCGGCTTGTCATTTGCCTCGAGCACCGTCACGCAGGCGCCGCGCCGCGCCGCGAAAATCGCGGATACAAGTCCGGACGCTCCGGCGCCGATGATCACGATGGACTGGCTCATAGAAAGTTTCTCCTTATCTGGATATCATCTGAACAATGTCTGCGCATGAACTGAATCTTCAGCGAAGCTTCGCCGGGTCGAACAGGCCCGCTTCCTTCACCTTCTGAAGACTCATCATAATTCCGAATTTCGCGTGGGGCCAGGTCAGGCCTCCCTGAAAATAGACGGCGTACGGGTCTCGGATCGGGCCGTCCGAGGAGAGCTCGAT
>ONLT01000062.1 GCA_900318755.1 uncultured Eubacteriales bacterium | reverse complement strand
CGATCTGCAGTTTTCTGGATCTTTAGCTCAGTTGGTTAGAGCAACCGGCTCATAACCGGTCGGTCCCGGGTTCGAATCCCTGAAGATACATATGAAGCGCCGGCCGGGCCGTACATTTGGGCGGCACGGCGGACGAACAGTTCAAAAATTCGGCAGACGCGAGGTTTTTCTTGCATCCGGTGCGCAAACATGCAATAATATGGAAGCATGGTTCTGCGTAATATTGTGGCCCGGTGGCTCAGCTGGTTAGAGCGCCGCCCTGTCACGGCGGAGGTCGTCGGTTCGATCCCGATCCGGGTCGCTTCCAGGTCGTATCTGTGTGAGGATATGGCGATCGAAAGATGGTTCTGATTCGACCAAGAGTCGGATACAGAGCCATTTTTTTATAATAGGAGTGTTGATCATGGCTGCAACAATCATAATTCTGGCGGCGGTTGCCGCGGCTGTATTTTTCGCCTTGCGTTCTGTTGTGCGCGACCGGAAGAACGGTAAAATGAGCTGCGGTTGTACGGGCGGAGACAAAGGTACCTGTACAGGAGGCTGCTCGGGGTGCGGTTTCAGAGACTGCTGTTCGAGGCCTTCGGACAAAGGAAAGGTAAAGTAAATATAATTTAAATTAAATTAGACTATTTACGCCGGATGAGAGATGTGGTATTATAATCTTGGTTAGAGAAAGCTAATAACCATCATACAAATCCTTTCAGGACAGAAAATACCCATCATTCCGGCAGGTTTCATCGTGAGATGAGACCTGCCGCCTCCTTTACCGCTGTTTTTGTACATTCCGTCGGAAACCGCCGCCGCCTGCTCATTTATTTCGCGGAACGTTCCGTCCGGCTGATCCGACACATCTGCGCATTTGTACCGCTTCCTGAGCCGGCGCCATGCTTGCTTCACCTAATGGAACATGATAAAATTTTTTTGGTTGTAAATGCATGTGACAGGCATATGAGGGGAGACGTTTATGCCGATTACAGATCGGAAATGGTACAGGCTGGACAATGCGGCGAAGATTATACCGTCAACTGCCCGGGGATCGGATACAAGGGTGTTCCGCCTTTCGTGTGAGCTGAAGGAGGAGGTGGACAGCACCGTTCTTCAGAACGCGCTGGACCGGACGATCGCGGAGTTTCCGCACTTCAATTGTTATCTGCAGAGGGGACTGTTCTGGTACTATCTGGAACGGAGCTACAACTGGAAGGCCGGGGTATTCGAAGATAATATACCGGCTCTGTCGGCGATTTATGAGCGCGGGAGGAAGAATCTCCTGTACCGCGTCAGTTATTTCCATAAAAAAATCAATCTGGAGATGTACCATGTTCTCTCGGACGGCGCGGGCGCGTTCGTTTTCCTGAAAGAGATCGTGCGGAATTATCTGGTGGAAAAATACAGGATTGAGGCTGCTATTCCGGAGGATGATTTCGCGTCGGTCGGAGAAAAGGCGGCGGATGCGTTCGATCATTTTTATACGAAGGGAAGCCACGCGGGTGCGATGGATAAAATCATGTCCGCCCACAAAAAGGCGTTTCAGATCCGCGGGGAACGGGACGCGAATATGAATCTCCATATGATCGAGGGAATGGTGTCGGTCCAGGAATTTCTTGATCTCTGCCACCGTTTTCACGCGACTCTCGCTGTCATGACGACGTCAATCGTGATCGAGGGGATCATCCGATCGATGCAGGTGAGAGAGCGGAGAAAACCGATCATCGTCACCGTCCCGGTGAACCTGAGGAATTATTTCCCGTCCGGTACGACCAGAAATTTTTACGGCGTGATCAGCGTCGTCTATGAGACGGAAAAATACGACGGCAGGCTCGAGTCCGTCATCGATGATGTCAGGCGCTCCTTTGAGGAGCAGCTGCAGGAAGACCGCATCGTCGATACGATGAACACGTATACTGCCCTCGAGCACAACTGGGCGGTGAAGATGGTACCGCTTCAGTTCAAGGATCTCGGCATTTCCGGCATCAATTATCTGAGAAAGCAGGAGGTCACCACGTCGGTCTCGAATGTCGGACGCGTCACGATGCCGGAGGAACTCGTCCCGTACATTGACCGGTTCAGCAGCTTCATGTCGACGAACGGCGAGCAGATGTGCATCAGTTCGTTTCAGGACCGGCTGGTGTTCGGGTTCACGTCCGCATTCGTGCAGTGCAGCGCGATCATGAACTTTTTCCGGCGCCTGACCGGGTTCGGGATCGATGTTGAACTGACGACGAATGATTTTGACAAGTGAGATGGGATTATGCAGTACTGCGAAAAATGTAAAATTCATGTGCGCGGAGAAAAGAGCTGCTGCCCGCTCTGCGGCGGGGAACTGACCGGCAGCGCGGAGCCGGAGACGGCAGGGTATCCGAAGCTGAAAACTCCGAAGATGACGAAGATGGGAATCGTTCGCGTCTCGCTTTTCTGCTTTCTCGCGCTGGAAGCCGTCATGGGAATGCTTCAGTTTATGATCCCGGGTGTTCTGCCCTGGGTCACCTTTGTGATGATCGGAGCGCCGATCGCCTGGTGCGACCTTGTGCTCGCTTTTTATCACAGAAATAATGTGATCCTGCTGATCACGGTTCAGACCTATATCGCGATGATCGTCGGGATTGTGATCGACCGGCTGCTGGGCCATCCGGGTTGGGCCGTCGAATGGATGGTTCCCTCCTGCTTCATCGGTCTTGTTCTGGTCACGATCTGGATCGGAAAATGGCTGAAAAAGATGCTGCTTGTCGAGTACATCATCTATCTTGCAGTGGATATGGCTCTCTCGATGACCCAGATTATTTTTATCCGGATCGGATGGAATAAATTTATCTGGCCGGCGGCGATCAGCATGACGGCGCTGGCCATCATGGCGATCGGCGCGCTGATCTTTTATCAGCGCATCGTCCGGAGCGCGGCGACGAGGGTGTTTCATATCTGACTGACACGAGCGGAGGCACGATACATGGCCCGTCATACCAGCAAAAAAAACGAACCGATTTCCTATCGCGTCGGCAACTACGTCGAACAGGCCATCGGCAATGACATCGAGCGGCGCTTTGAGGCGCCGGTCCTTGCGGATCATCCGAAAAAGCAATTCTGGTACCGTCGGCCGGTGGAAGGAGCGATGGCCGGGGACGGATCGGAATATCATCTCTACGTGAAATTTGCCGATCCGTCCAGGCTCTGCGTGTTTCTGTCCGGCGGCGGCGTCGCGTGGAATGAGTACACGGCGGCCCGGCCGGCGACCGGGGGAAAAATTGCCGCCGGCCTTCCGAACTATTACTGGAACAATCTCCGTCCGTTCACGCAGATCATGAACATCAACACGGGAATTACCGAGATCGGAAATCCCCACAACCCCTTTGACGGATGGAGCTTCCTCGTCATCACGTACGCGACGGGGGATTTTCACGTGGGCAGCCGGGATTTTCCGTATGCGGGGGAGGACGGGCGGGAAAAGATCCTGCATTTCCACGGGCACAAAAACTTCCGCCTTGCGATGGATCTCTGTGCGCAGTATTTTCCGGATCCGCGGAAGATTCTGATCGCGGGGGACTCGGCGGGCGCCTTCGCCGTGCCGGCTCTGGCGGAGGAAATTCTGGAGGATTATTACCCGGAGACGGGGGACGTGACACTGCTTTCGGACTGCGGCCAGCTCTGCTATGACAAATGGCGCCGGACCGCGCGCGATGTCTGGGGCGCTCCGGAGCGGATCTGGAAGCCGATCCGCGGAGAGAATCTGACGGTCGAGTGGTTCCGTTCCTGTCACGCGAAGCTCGGGGACCGGGTCCGCTACCTGTATTCGGCATCCGTGAGGGATTATCTTCTGAGCGCGTATCTCTCAGATATGACGCGGAAGGTTTATCGGACGGACGCGGAATTTCAGGAAAAGTTTTTTGAACAGTCCAGGGAGATGATCCGGGATCTGAAAGAGATCACCTCCCGGTTCGGGATTTTCCTGTATGACTGGAAAAATCACCGGTTCCATCTCGGAGGAACGGTGCATACCGCTGTGCGGCACAGACGGTTCTACTTCAGGGGGCTGCGTCCGGCGTCGATGGCACAGTGGCTCATCGACGGAGCGGAGGGCCGGATCTATGACATCGGGATGGATCTGTTAAAGAGCGGCAGGGAAAAGAATGAGTGATCTTGTAGCAAAATTCGGCAGCTATGTCGACTCAAAAATTGAAAAAGAGCCGGAAAAGGCGAGAAAACTTCTCATCGCGGCTTACCGCGCAAAGCTGGTGCAGCTCCGCGCGTTTCCGGACAAACGGCTCGGCCGGTCGAGGGATCTGATGGCGGTCGAGTCCATGAAATCGGTACTCGCACCGTATGTGCAGCCGGAAAAATCCGCGCTCGTCAGCATCTTCACACCGTGTGAGCTTCTCGGATCGGCGGGAATCCACCCGATGTTCGCGGAGGCCGTCGCGTCGTACATCAACGGCGCCGCCGCGGAGCGGGGATTCGCCGAATATGCGGAGGCGGCGGGTGTTCCGGATACGTACTGTTCCTATCACAAGGTGCTGCTCGGCGCCATCCTGTCGGATGTTCTTCCGAAGCCGGCGATGATTCTGAACACCTCGCTGGTGTGTGACGCGAACAATCTTACGTTCCGCGCGGCGGCGGAGCATTACCGGATTCCCTGGAAGTACATCGACGTTCCGTATGACAGCTCGGAGGAGAGCGTTCAGTACGTGGCGCAGCAGCTGCGGGAAGCGGCGAAGATGATTGAGGAGGTCACGGGGCGCGCCATCGACCGGGACGATCTGAAACGGCGGATCGCCTGCGGGAAAAAGACGATGGAAACGCTTGCCGGCTGTCAGAAGCTGAAGGCCGGCAGATATCTCTCCAACGACCTGACGGACGAGCTGTACGAGGTGTTCGGTACGCACGTGCAGATGGGGAAGCGTCCGGTGCTGCGCTATGCGGAGATGCTCGGGGAAGAGCTGAAGCGGGCGGAGCCCTTTGACGGAATCCGGCTTCTGTGGATGCATACGATTCCCTATTATCAGAAGGATCTCCGTGACCTGCTGAATTTCAGCGGGCGGTGCCAGGTTGTTTCCTGTGATATGAATTTTGACGGCTTTGTTGATATGGATCCGGAGAAGCCGTACGAGAGCATGGCGCGCCGCGTCGTCTGCAATTCCTTCAACGGGCCCTCGCGCCGGAGAATGGAAAAAAGTCTTGAGATGTGCCGGGAGCAGCAGATTGACGGAGTGATCTATTTCTGCCACTGGGGATGCAAGCAGACGATGGCCGCAGCGGGTAACGCGCGCCGTTTTTTCGGGGAAGCGGGTGTCCCGGTTCTGGTTCTCGACGGGGACGGCTGCGACCGCAGGAACGCCGGCGACGGCCAGCTGATGACACGGGTGGAGGCATTTGTCGAGATGCTTGAAGACAGGAAGAAAAATGGAAAAGCATAAGATCTGGTATATGTGTAAATATACGCCGCTTGAGCTGTTTGCCGGATTTTCCTGTGAGCGGCAGAGGCTGGAGTCGGTGATGGATTCGTTCGAGACCGCGGACGCGGCTGCGCATCCGAATCTGTGCGGTTACGGAAAGGCTCTGCTCGAAGCGTGCACACAGCCCGGCGTCGATGAAGTCGTTCTTGTTAATTGCTGCGACGTCGCGCGGCGGGTTTACGATGTGCTGAAGGAACAGGGCGGGAAAAAGTTTTTGTATCTCCTGGATCTTCCGCACCACCGGGGACGCGCGGAAAAATGGCTGTTTGAGAGCCATCTCCGCCGTCTCGTTGCAGCTTATGAGGAATACAGCGGGCTGCACTTTGATGCGGAAAAAGCCTGGGAGGCAGGAGCCGCCTCGTGCGCCGGGCAGGAGGCGGGCGCGGACGGAAATCCGTATATCAGCCTTCAGGGAGCCCACGGCGGACCGGCTCTGCTCAAACTGGTATCGTCTCATTTCAGTATCCCGGTGCGCGATGATACGTGCAGCGGAAACCGGCGTCTCCGGCCGCTGAAAAAGCCGGCCGATGCCGGTGAGTTCCTGCATTATTACGCGTCGGATCTGCTGGATCAGGTGCCCTGTATGCGGATGCAGGAGGCGGAAGAGAGGACGGCGCTCGGGAGCGGCGCCGCGGGAATCGTCTATCATACGATGAAATTCTGCGATTACTATGGGTTTGATTATGCGGACCGGGTGCGCCCCGGGCGGGTGCCGAATCTGAAAATTGAGACCGATGCAACGCGGCAGAGCGGCGGCCAGCTCGCTACGAGACTTGACGCCTTCGCGGAGAGTCTGAGACTGAATCAGACCACGCGGACCGCCGCGCTGAAGCGGACGGCCGGTGCTCTGCGCAGGGAGGAGAGGGGTGCGATGAACCGATCGGAATGGAAATATGCCGCCGGCGTGGACAGCGGCTCAACGAGTACAGATGTGGTGATCATGGACCGGGACCGGAATCTGGCTGCCTGGACGATTCAAAGAACGGGAGCGGGCGCCGCCGCCGGCGCGGAGCGCGCGCTGGAGGAAGCAATCCGGAAGGCCGGCATCCGGCCGGAAGAGATCGGCGGGATTGTGTCGACGGGCTATGGCCGGGAGACGATCGGAATCGGCGACGACGCGGTGACGGAGATTACCTGCCACGCGAAGGGCGCGCACTATCTCGATCCGGAGGTGCGGACAATCATCGATATCGGCGGACAGGATTCGAAGGTGATCCGGATTGACGAAAACGGTGCGGTCCTGAATTTTACGATGAATGACAAGTGCGCGGCGGGGACCGGCCGGTTCCTCGAGATGATGGCCCGGACGCTCGAAATTTCCATGGAGGATATGGAGAAGCTCGGCGACAACTGGAAGGAGGACGTCACGATTTCCAGCATGTGCACCGTGTTCGCAGAGTCCGAGGTCGTCTCACTCGTCGCGAAGAACACGGCGCTTCCGGATGTGATTCACGGTCTGAACAAGTCGGTCGCGGTGAAGACGGCCTCGCTCGTCCGCCGCGTCGGCATGGAAGACGCGGTGATGATGACGGGCGGCGTCGCGAAAAATACAGGGCTTGTCCGGGAACTTGAGACGTACGTGGGGACCAGAATCCGTGTCTCGAAATACGCACAGCTCTGCGGCGCGATCGGCGCGGCGCTGATCGCCCTTTCTGATGCGTAACTTCCGGCCGCGCGCGGCGGAAGAGGCAGGACAAAGGGCGGGACAAAGAGCGTCTGTGCAGTATTGTCCTCGCACTGAAATTTTGTTAAAATACAGACGTCTGTTTGAACGATTCAGAAAAGGGAAGGGTTAATCACTATGGGAAATCCTAGAGTCCGATATGAGATCCGCCTCGTCGCGGGTGCGTACGTCATTTACCTCGCGGTTAAAATCGCGATGGACCTGGTTGATAAGAAGGTGGAGGATGTGCCCCTCGCGATCTCCACGCTTGCAATCATCCTGTTCGTCGTGGCCGGTTCTTATTTTGCCATCTCCTCGATCATTCAGCTGAAAAAAATCTATGACGAGGATAAGAGGCTGAAGGCGGAAGAGGCGGCGAAGGCGGAGGCTGAGCGGATGGAGCGCAACGCGCAGCGGGAGCTGCGGGAGCGTCAGGAAATCGAGGCCGACGATGAGGAAATCGAGGCCGACGGCTCGGAAAACGAGACCGATGACGTTGAGGATGAGGCCGACGATGCGGAAGGCGAGACCGACGATACGGAAGATGAGGCCGACGGCGCGGAGGGCAGCGGCGCGGACGATGTGGAATCCGATGGTGCGGCAGCGGATGATGAGAAGGCAAAGTGCTGAAAATTTATCTTCCAAAATTGTGACAGAATTTTAAAAATATTTTTAACAAGATATGGTAGACAATAATCAAACGGCTTCCTTATCTCGTGGTTTTCATAAAAAAGAGGCCTCAGGGCGCGCAGTTAAGGCATTTTCGCCGTTTGCAAATCAAAAAACGAATGCGTATAATAGAGCATAAGTTTTGAAGGGTGAATTGCTTTTACAAAATCAAAAAGAGGTATTTTGAGGATGATAAATGCAATTCAGGAGTATGTAGGATATTTACATAATGTCAAAAAGATTTCCTACAATACCGAGATTTCTTATGAGCGTGATCTCAAGAAGGCAGCGGATTATTTCCACGAGATGGATATCAACGATGTCCGCGATGTGACGGAAACAAATCTGAATTCCTACGTGCTGCACCTTGAACAGAATCATATGTCACCGGCGACGGTTTCGAGAAACATTGCTTCGCTCCGGTCGTTTTTCCGCTATCTCGTAAAGGAGAAAAAGCTCGAGGATGATCCGACGGAGAAGCTCAAACCGCCGAAAGTCGATAAAAAGGCGCCTGAGGTGCTCAGTCAGGAGGAGATTGCACTTCTCCTGAAGCAGCCGAACATGAATACGGCAAAGGGAGTCCGGGACCGGGCGATGCTGGAGCTTCTCTACGCGACCGGAATACGTGTCAGTGAGCTGATTCACCTGAGAAAAGGGGATGTGAATCTGCAAATGGGGTATATCACGTGTTCGGATCAAGGCAGAGAGCGGAGCATTCCCTTTTCAGCAGGAGTCGGAAGGATACTCGGAAGTTATCTGGAAGACGCGCGGGAGAAGCTGCTGAAGGGAAGACAGTGTGAATGCTTTTTCACGAACTGTCAGGGAAATCCCATGAGCCGTCAGGGGTTCTGGAAGGTTCTGAAAGGGTACGCGAGAAGCGCGGGGATAAAAAAAGACATCACGCCGCACACGCTGCGCCATTCGTTTGCGATGCATCAGCTGAAAAGCGGGACCGATCTGAAGAGCATTCAGGAAATGCTCGGTCACGCGGATCTTTCAACGACGCAGATCTATGTGGATTCGCTGAAGGAGTGAGACGCGCAGGCCGCATCGGATGCAGCCGGGTGTGAAATTTCATGAGAGCCGATCGTGCCTTGACAGGCGGTCGGCTCTCATCTTTTCCCCGTCGGAGGACAGCGGGGCGGAGCAGTCGGATTTCTGCCTTCGCTTGACAAGGCCGGTCGCGGATGATATTCTAGGTGCATCAAATCGGAGTAAATTACTAGGAATTATTGAACCCGAAAGAGGTGTACAGATTGAAACTCACAACACGCGGCAGGTACGGACTGCGGGCGCTGATTGATCTGGCGGTTCATGAGATGGACGGCACGGTTTCGGTGCAGAGCATCGCGCAGCGGCAGCAGATTTCAGAGAGTTATCTCGAGCAGCTGATCCGTTCTCTGAAAAAGGCGGGGCTGGTCGAAAGTGTCCGGGGAGCCGGCGGAGGCTACCATCTCGCAAAGCCGGCGTCTGAAATTTCGGTCGGCGACATTCTCCGTGCGCTGGAAGGGGATATTGACGCGGTTTCGTGTCCGGCGCTGAAGGGCGTCGAGACGGATGTCGCGGCGGGGTGCGCCGGATCGGACTGGTGCGTCACGAAATATGTCTGGAAGCAGATCAATGATGCGATTTCAGACGCGGTCGATTCCATTATGCTGGATCAGCTGGTGAACGAGAGCAGGGAGCTGCTGGAAGAAAACGGGGCGGAAGCGGTCCCGTGCCGGAATTGAGGCGGTGCGTTATGATTTATCTTGATCACGCGGCGACGACGGGGATGGAGGCAGCGGCGGTTTCCGCCATGCTTCCTTTTTTATCGGAGAATTACGGAAATCCGTCCGCGATTTACAAGTGCGCGGCGAAAAGCAGGGCCGCGGTCGCGAAGGCGCGGGCGCAGGCAGCTTCCGTGATCGGTGCGGACCCTTCGGAGGTGTATTTTACGTCCGGAGGGACCGAATCCGATAACTGGGCGATTACGGCCGCCTTTGATGCGGCGGGCGGACACGGACACATTGTCACGACGGCGGTGGAGCATCCTGCGGT
>ONLT01000130.1 GCA_900318755.1 uncultured Eubacteriales bacterium | reverse complement strand
GTAATCCCTGTTACCATGATTGTGACGATCACAGTTTACAGGTAAATCCGCGATGTTACAAATGTGGGGCCATTACATATTGTCTAATGGTAACTTTCCCGCCCGGCGTGCCATCACAAACTTGCTTTTCTTTATCAGATGGTAACTTTTCCGCCCGGCGTGCCATCACAAACTAACGTTTCTTTATCTGATGGCAAATATTCCGCTTGGCGTGCCATCATCAACTTACATTTTTTTATTTGATGGTAAACTCCAGACCAGATGTACCGGCAATAATCGGTCTTATAATATTTGATGGTACTGAAACCACCGAAGTTGTAATCGATCCGTCTCACAAGAAAAGACTTTCATATTGACAAATATAAATGTGATAAATATAATATCACATATACAAATATCAATATGAGGCGGCTGTATGGGTGAGTTTTTTCAAAATGAGATACTGGGGATGAAGTGGCTGAACCGTCTGATCGGCAGCGCGCTGTCGGCGGCCGGACTGGATCTGTCCGGGAAAATCGGCGGCAGCATTCAGTTTTTTCTCTACGATGTGATCAAGATCACGATCCTGCTCTGCGTATTGATTTTTCTGATTTCTTATATCCAGAGCTTCTTTCCGCCGGAGCGAAGCAGGCGGATCATGGGCAGGTTTCATGGAATCTGGGCGAATATAGCCGGTGCCCTGCTGGGCACGGTGACGCCGTTCTGTTCCTGCTCGTCCATCCCGATTTTCATGGGATTCACAAGCGCGGGGCTTCCGCTGGGTGTCACATTTTCATTTCTGATTTCCTCTCCGATGGTGGATCTGGGCAGTCTGGTTCTTTTGATGGGAATCTTCGGCTATCGGATCGCTCTTATCTATGTGATCGCAGGTCTGCTGATCGCGGTGATCGGAGGAACGATCATAGAACATCTGCAGATGGAGGATCAGGTAGAGGACTTTATCCGCGAGGCCCGGTTATCGGCGGAGACCGCCGCGCCTGACCTTACGGTGAAAGACCGGATGATTTTTGCGCGGGATCAGGTCGCGTTCACGTTCCGGAAGGTTTTTCCCTACATCCTGCTGGGCGTCGGAATCGGGGCGGTGATCCATAACTGGATTCCGCAGCCTGTGGTGGAATCGGTGCTGGGAAGCAAAAATTCCTTTGGCGTGATTCTGGCCGCACTGGTCGGGGTACCGATGTACGCGGATATTTTCGGAACGATTCCCGTAGCGGAGGCGCTTCTCGCCAGGGGCGCGCTGCTTGGAACCGTACTGAGTTTCATGATGGCTGTCACAACGCTGAGCCTTCCGTCGCTGATCATGCTGAGGAAAGCGGTGAAGCCGAAGCTGCTCACCGTGTTCATCGCTGTCTGTGTTGCGGGGATCATAATCGTGGGATACGGCTTTAACCTGTTTCAGGGAGTGCTGACGGGAATCTGAAGGAAACGAAGAGACAACGCGGCGAAACAAAGAGACAACGCAGCGAAACAAAGAGATCATTGATCAGAAGGGAGAATTTAATGAATGCGATGGACGCTGCCCTGATCTGCAGGGCATTGGGAGATTCAAACCGGATCCGGATTGTGGAACTGCTGATTCACGGCGAGATGTGCGGCTGCAGGCTGCTGGAACATTTTCAGATATCGCAGCCGACGCTTTCTCATCATATGAAGATCCTTACGGAATGCGGTCTTGTGAAAGGACGGAAGGAGTGGAAGAACACCTACTATTCTCTGGACTGCAGTACACTGACAGCGTTCCGGGAATACATCGATCACCTGAACTGCGGAAAGCCGGCGGAAGACGGACGATGCTGCGGCGCGGAAGAAACAGCGGATCACTGCTGCGGCGCGGGAGAAACAGCGGATCACTGCAGCAGCCGGGGAACGGATAACAGCTGACAGTCAGACTTCAGGAGGATAACGACTATGGAAAAACAAAAGAGCGGAATCAGCTTTTTTCAGAAATATCTGACGGTATGGGTGCTGCTCTGTATGGCGGCCGGGGTGCTGATCGGGCATTTTATCCCGGCGGTTCCGGCGGCGCTCGGCAAAATGCAGATTGCGGGCATATCGATTCCGATTGCGGTTCTGATCTGGATCATGATCTATCCGATGATGATCAAGGTCGATTTTCAGAGTATACGGGAAGTCGGGAAAAATCCGGGCGGTCTGTTTGTAACATGGGTCACCAACTGGCTGATCAAGCCTTTTACCATGTACGGACTGGCATATCTGTTTTTATTTGTGATATTTAAGAATTGGATCGCGCCGGAGCTTGCCACACAGTATCTTGCGGGAGCGGTTCTTCTGGGAGCGGCGCCCTGTACGGCGATGGTCTTTGTCTGGAGCGCGCTGACTCACGGAAATCCTGCTTATACGGTGGTTCAGGTCGCAACCAATGATCTGATCATTCTGGCTGCGTTTGTTCCGATCGTGAAATTTCTGCTCGGCGTATCAAAGGTGATCGTTCCGTACCGTACGCTGTTTGTCAGCATCTTTCTTTTCGTTGTGATTCCCCTTGCGGCCGGCGTGATCACAAGGATCGGCGTGATAAAAAGCGGAGGCAGGGACTATCTGGAACGGGTTTTTCTCCATAAATTTGACAATGTAACGACCGTCGGACTGCTTCTGACGCTCGTTCTTATTTTCGCGTCTCAGGCGGAGGTGATTCTCTCAAATCCGGTGCACATCGTCCTGATCGCGGTGCCGCTGGTGATTCAGACCTTCCTGATTTTCTTCCTCGCATACGGTGCGTCAAAGCTTGCGGGCCTCCCATATGAGATCGCCGCTCCGGCCGGCATGATCGGCGCGTCGAACTTTTTTGAACTGGCTGTGGCGGTCGCCGTTGCGCTGTTCGGGACAACAAGCCCCGCCGCGCTGGCGACGACAGTCGGCGTGCTGACGGAGGTTCCGGTGATGCTGACGTTGGTAAAGATTGCAAACGGAACGCAGAAGTATTTTCGGACAGAGAAGACCCGGGACGGAGTCCGGGCAGGAGGATCAGAATGAACATTAAGGTATTAGGCGGAGGATGCAGCAGATGTGAAGCGCTGCTGGCAAATGTCAGAGAAGCGGTGAAAACGAAGGGCGTTGATGCGCAAATTGAGTATATTACGGATTTTTCCGTGATCGCGGGATACGGCATCATGAGCACACCGGCGCTCATGATCGATGGGAAGGTTGTCTCATCCGGACGCGTGCTCAACGAAAAGCAGATCGGAAGGCTCCTGTGATCAGACCGAAGACCGGCGGTTCCGATCAAAGGCCGATCAAAGCATCACGGGTTTTTGATTTACACAGTCCCGAAGTTCCCCTATAATAATTGTGTGACATCGGAGATCCGAGGTGTATTATGGAAAAACTGTTATATGTCAACGCCTGCGTCCGTGAGAATTCCCGCACGGCGCAGCTGGCCACGCACGTTTTGGAGCGTCTGAACGGACATCTTACAGAGGTCTGCCTGGCGAAGGAGAGGATCCGTCCGCTGGACGCAAGATGGCTCGCCAAGCGGAATGAGCTGATCGCCGCGGAGAATTTTAACCGGCCGGATTTTCAGTACGCGAAGCAGTTTGCGGATGCGGAGGAGATCGTGATCGCGGCGCCGTACTGGGATCTGTCTTTTCCCGCGGCGCTGAAGGCGTTTTTTGAGGCGGTGAATGTGATCGGAATTACGTTCGCGTATGACGGGGACGGGACGATCCGGCATCTCTGCCGGGCGGGACGGCTCATTTATGTGACGACGGCCGGCGGGAGCGTGGGGCAGAATATGGGGTACGAGTATATCCGCGCGCTCTGCGGCAGGTTTTACGGCATACCGGAGACGATCTGCTTCAAAGCGGAGGGACTGGATGTCGCGGGAGCGGATGTGACTGCGATCATGCAGAAGGCGGAGCAGGAGATCGACGGAAAAATCCCGGGATAAAAAAAGGAGAGGCATTTTCGGCCTCTCCTTTTTTCGGACTTAAATTACCGGTTCGCCTCTGCGGCTTTTTTCGCTTCTTTTCTCGCGACATCCTCCGCCCAGAGTTTCTCTGCTACCGGAGCCCAGTTCTTTGCGTACTGCTCGGTCTTCGCGCAGAGATGATCTGCGGATTCCGGATCCATGTAGTCTGTGTTAACCGCGCCGGTCTCCTTGACGAGCTTCGGAAGAGCGGTCGGGTTCTCGAGCATCGGGCACGGACGGTACATGTTGTCGTTGAACGGCTGATTGTCGTGATATGCCTGGAAAATCGGGCTTCTCAGCGCGTCAAGCAGGGATACGTCGTGGATGTTGACGTTCGAGTAGTGGATGAATACGCACGGCTCCACCGCGCCGCCTGCGTTGATGTGCAGGTATTTGCGTCCGCCCGCGATGCATCCGCCGACGTACTGTCCGTCGTTCTGGAAGTCCATCGCGAAGATCGGCTTCGTCGCGCGGAAGTGACGAACCGCGTGATACATCTGGACACGCTGCTCCGGACTGACCATCAGCTCCGGCGTCGCGTTCATTCCGACCGGCATGAAGTGGAAGAACCATACGAACAGCGCACCCTTGTCCACGATGCCGTCGATGAATTTGTCGCTGGATACATCGTCGACGTTCTTGCTGGTGTAGCATACGGAGATACCGAACGCGAGCTTGTGCTCCTTCAGGAGGGACATCGCGTTCATAACCTTGTTGTAAACACCGTTGCCGCGGCGTCCGTCGTTCGCTTCCTCGAATCCCTCGAGGGAGATCGCCGGAACGAAGTTGCGGACACGAAGCATATCCTGGCAGAACTCCTCGTCGATCAGAGTGCCGTTCGTGAAGGAGAGGAACTCGCTGTCCGGATGCGCCTCGCAGAGTTTGATGATGTCTTTCTTGCGGACGAGCGGCTCGCCGCCGGTGAAGATGAACATATAGCATCCGAGATCGTTCGCCTCGTTGACGATGCGGTCCAGATCCTCGTAGGTGAGGTTCAGCTGATGACCGTACTCGGCTGCCCAGCATCCCGTACATTTCAGGTTACATGCGGAGGTCGGGTCCATCAGGATCGCCCACGGCACGTTGCAGTTGTATTTGTCCGCGACTTCAAACTGACGCGCGGAGCCCTTGAGGCTGGCGTTTGTGATGAAGTTGCGGAAGAAGGACTCGCGGACGCCCGGATCCAGCTGATAGATCTTCATGATCATATCATAGTAATTGGTCTTGCGGTCGATCGCGTCGCGGATCGCCGCTCTCTGCGGCGCGTACCAGTCTTCCGGTACAAGCTTGTCTACGAGATCCATCAGCTTCGGTACGTTCTGCTCCGGATCTTTCTCCAGATATTTTAATGCCTGGTTGATTGCCGCGGAAATAGCGGCATTTTTTACTTTTGATCCAACTGTTGCCATCGGATTTGTACTCCTTTCAGACTCCCTGTGAATTGTTTCTGCCCTTTTTGTTCCGCGCCGTCTCCGGCGTGACTGTCAGAGTGTATTTTCCGGATACACATTGATAAAAGTGTTCCCGGACTTTGACGAAATTATAATGAATTCAATAAAAAGTGTCGAGGCGGCAAATAAATAATTAATTGGACACAAATCAATATCTGTTTATTTTTTGGACAGAGATGCGGATGTGTCCAATGAAAAAAAGTTCCGCGGTTCATATACATTTCGGTATCTGCCCGATATAATGGATGCATGCGGAAACGAAAAAGGAGACCGGCGCCATGGCGGAAACGGACAGAAGAAAACTGAACAGACGGGACATTCTGCTGGCCGCGGGAGTCGCCGCGGCTGCGCTGGTGCTCTGGCTCGTGTTCCATTTTGCGGGACGGGGGACAGGAGAGCAGATCTGTATCCGCGTCGACGGCAAAGTGCAGGGAACGTACCGCCTCGATGAAGACCGGACGATTCCGGTTGAGACGGGTTACGGAAGAAACGTGATCGTGATCAGCGGCGGACAGGCATATATGAAGGAAGCGGACTGCCCGGATCACTACTGTATGCAGCAGGGAGCGATTGACCAGGAAAATGAGACGATTGTCTGCCTTCCCCATAAGCTCGTGGTGGAGGTGATCTCCGGAAGTACGCAGGAGAAGAGTTCATCGGGCGGGGTGGACGCGGTCGCGCAGTAACGCTGCGCCGCAGCGGCGGCCAGGCGCTGGATTGCTATTAATTATGGAAATAAAAAGAAACCAGGGAAAAAAGAGAACCGTTTCGGAGAGGCCGATGACGCCGGCGGCGAAGGCCGCCTACATCGCGATCCTGATCGCGCTGTCGCTGATTCTGTCCTATGTGGAAGCGCTGATCCCGCTGAATTTCGGTGTTCCGGGCATCAAGCTGGGACTGGCGAATCTCGTCGTGCTGATCGGACTTTTTCTGCTGAGGCCGGGGGAAGTCCTTGCCATTTCAACCGCGCGGATTTTTCTCGCCGGCTTTCTGTTCGGCAACGCGGCGTCGATCATCTACAGCCTCGCCGGCGGACTGGCAAGCTTCGCCGTGATGCTGCTGCTGATCAGGTTCAGCCATCTCTCGATCATGGGCGTCAGCATCGCGGGCGGCGTTTCGCACAACGTCGGCCAGATCATCGTTGCGGCGCTCGCCGTTGAAAATATAAAAATACTGTATTACCTGCCGGCTCTGCTGATCGCAGGCGTACTCACGGGACTCCTCATCGGCGTGATCGGGGGACGGGTGCTGCCTGTCGTCAGACGCATCGTCCGCAGAAGGTAACAGATTCCGCGCAAAATAAAAAGACGCAGAGGCGCCGCCGGAGGAAACGGTATCCTCCGGCGGCGCCTCTTGATTGCGTCTGCTGCGTTTGCGGAAAACAGGTCAGCCTTCGATCGAAATGTGTTTCTTCTCTTCGACTTCGCTTTCCGCTTTCTTCGGAACAGAAATCTTCAGTACGCCGTCCTCAAATTTCGCGTGAATGTCATCCTGCGTCAGCTCTCTGCCGACATAAAAGCTTCTGCTGCAGGATCCCTGATAGCGCTCGCGGCGGATGTACTTGCCGTTCTCGTCTTTCTTATCGTTGTCTTCTTTCTTCGAAGCCGTTACGGTCAGATAACCGTCGTTCAGCTGGGCCTGAATATCATCCTTTGAGAAGCCGGGAAGTTCGATCGACAGTTCATAGTCGCTGTCATTTTCCTTCACATCGGTCTTCATGACAGAAGCGCGTGCCATCGGTTCACTGAAAAATCTGCGATCCCATTCATCATCGTCATCATCGAAAAATCCATTTGTAAAAATGCTCGGGAATAACATAATCAATACCTCCTTTTCCCAATTTATTGTCAGCACTCTATCACGCAGAGTGCTAAAAATTTATCCGAATAACGGAGCCGTCTTTTTAAGACAGCTCCGGTCAAAGAGGGCAGGTAACGGAAACATCAGCCTTCGATGGAGATAAACTTGTTCTCCTCCACTTTCTTCGGTGCTTCCTTCGGGATGGTAAGCGTCAGGATTCCGTTCTCAAACTTTGCGCGGATGTCTTCCTGCGTCAGATCCCTGCCGACGAAGAAACTTCTGCTGCAGGATCCCTGATACCGTTCCTGACGGATAAAGCTGCCTTTTTTGTCTTTCTCATCGCCGTTTTCGCTTTTCGAGGCGCGGATGGTCAGATATCCGTTGTTCAGCTCGGCCTGAATGTCTTCCTTCTTATAACCCGGAAGCTCAATCTCGAGCCGGTACGCATCGCCGGTGTCCTGTACATCGGTCCGCATCGCGGTCGCGCGGGCGACGGGAGCACGGAAATATTTCTCTTCCCACGGGTCATTCATAAAATCATCAAAGAAATGATCTGAAAAAATATCCGGTAACATCATAGGTCATGCCTCCTTATATCTCAATCAAATGGCTTTGTAATAAACATTTTTTGATGTCCTTTTGGAACCTTCTTCTGTTCCTCCCGACAACTATGTTATAGCACTGACTGTTAGCACTGTCAACAGGTGAGTGCTAATTATTTTGTGAACAATTTGTGAAAAAGCCGGCCCCGCGTTTTCCCGCGGTTCTGCCGGCTTTTTCGTATGGTTCAAATATTAAGCGTTTTGGGAGCGGAGGGCGGTTTCGAGCGCCTGCGCCAGCTGGTCCGGACAAGAGGTCTGCTTCATGCCGCAGGTGGTTCCCCGAAGGAGCCCGATGACCTCATCGGCTTTGCGGCCCCGGACGAGGCTGCTGATTCCCTTGAGATTTCCGTTGCAGCCGCCGGTGAAGGCGACGTCTTTGATCACGCCGTTTTCGTCGAGATCGAAGTCGATCATGGTCGAGCAGGTTCCGCGTGTTTTATAATGGTAGGTCATTGAAAACATCCTTTCCGATTGAGTGGTGTGGTATGAATCCTGCGGATCGCCTGTCACAGGAAGTATCGGAGAAGGTCGCTGACCTTCTCCAGATGATAGTCGCAGTGGGTCACGGTGCCGAACCCGTAGGACGCATACGCGAACCGGACGACCGCCTTCGCAGCGGCGTCGCAGTCCCCCTGCGTGTCTCCCACGTAGACCGGGTTGCACAGGCCGTGCTTTTTTACCATCTGGGCGATGTTGTCGCCTTTCGGCCTTCCGGTGTCGCCGTTGCACAGGTGATCCGTGAAGAACCGGTCGAATCCCGTGACGTCGAGAAAACTTTCGATGTATCCCGGCATCGCGTTGCTGACGATGAACAGCTTCGTCCGCTCGGACAGAGCCTTCAGGGTTTCTCCGAGACCCTCGTAGACGTACGGCTTTTTCGTCCGGACCGCCTCCGGCTCGGCGCGCCACATCTGTTCCGTGATCGGGGCCCTGGCCTCGTCTGAAAGATCCGGCATCAGATCCCTTCCGATATCCTCCAGCGTCTTTCCGAATTCGTGTTTCAGAATTTCCGGTGTCAGGTGCGCCGGCTCGCCGTGACCGGCGAGGATGCGGTTCCACGCCTCCGCGATGACCGCCCGCGAATCCCACATCGTTCCGTCGATGTCAAAAATAATTCCGTCAGGCATACTGTCTCCTTGCGTGCAATTCAAAATTTCTGACGTGAGTATAGCACAGGAAAATGATCCCCGCAATATCCGCCCGTCTTGATTTTTGGCGTATGCTGTGGCATGATTTACATGATAGCATGCGATTTCTGTATCTGCCCCGCACGCGGGCGGAATCGTTCACACAGTCCACTGGGGGCTGAAAAAGGGGAGAGAGAATGAAAATACTCACCGTTACGGTGCCTTGCTACAACTCGGAAGCTTATATGGAACGATGTATTGAGTCTTTGCTGCCGGGCGGCGATGATGTGGAGATTCTGATTGTCGATGACGGCTCGACGAAGGACCGCACGGCGGAGATCGCGGATCAGTACGAGAAAAAATACCCGAACATCGTCCGCGCGATTCATCAGGAGAACAAGGGACACGGCGGCGCGGTGAATACCGGCATCCGGAACGCGTCGGGACTTTATTTCAAGGTGGTCGACAGCGACGACTGGGTGGATGAGGACGCGTATCGCAAAATCCTGTCCGCACTGAACGGGATTGTCCGCGGATCGACGGTGGTGGACGTTGTGCTCTCCAATTACGTCTACGAAAAACAGGGCGTGAAGCGGAAGCGCGTCATGAGGTACGGCGCGTTTTTTCCGCAGGACCGGCCGTTTACGTGGCGCGAGATGAAGCCGCTTCCGCTCAGCCGGTACGTGCTGATGCACTCGATCATCTACCGCACCGGGCTGCTGCGCGAGACGGGGCTGACGCTGCCGGAGCACACCTTTTACGTGGATAATATCTACGCGTACGAGCCCTTCGCCGCGGTGAAGACGCTCTATTACGTCGATGCAAATTTCTATCGCTACTTTATAGGAAGAGACGACCAGTCGGTCAACGAAAAGGTTATGCTGACGCGCATGGATCAGCAGATCCGCGTCAACAACCGGATGATTGATTTTATGCACACGACCGGATGCAGGACGAAGGGCGCGCAGTGGAGATTTTTGATGCACTCGCTCTCCATCATCATGACGATCACCTCGATCCTCCTGATCCGATCAAAGGAGTCGGACGCGCTTGAGAAGAAAAAGGCGCTCTGGGATCGGCTGAAGGCAGCGGACCGGGGCGCGTATCTCTGGATCCGGTTCGGGATGCTCGGCGTCTGGATGAATCTTCCCGGCGAGTCGGGGAGGAAGCTGTCCGAGAAAGGTTATGAGCTCGCGCAGAAATTTTACGGATTTAACTGAGAAAGGAAACAGAATCTATGAGAGTTGGGATCGGTTACGATGTGCACCGTCTGACGGAAGGGAGAGACCTGATCCTCTGCGGGGTTGCGGTTCCGTATGAGAAGGGGCTGCTCGGTCACTCGGACGCGGATGTGGCGCTGCACGCGATCATGGACGCGCTGCTGGGAGCCGCGGCGCTGGGCGACATCGGTCAGCATTTCCCGGATGACGATCCGGCCTACGAGGGGATTTCCAGCGTGGAGCTCCTGAAGGAGGTCCGCGATCTGCTGCTCTCGAAATTCTATGTGATCGACAACATCGACGTGACGATCATCGCGCAGCAGCCGAAGCTCCGCCCGTACATCGGGATGATGCGGGACAAGGTGGCGGACGCGCTTCTGCTCGAGAAAGATCAGGTCAATGTGAAGGCGACGACCGAGGAGGGACTCGGGTTCACCGGCGAGGGGAAGGGCATCGCCGCGCAGGCGGTCTGCTCGATCAGCGCGGCGCTTGAGGATTTTGAGACGGCGGTTCCGGGGTCAATGGGATTTGAAGGGGGCTGCGGAGGCTGCTGCGGCGGATCCTGCGGCGCTATGAATCAAAAAGGAGAATGATGGAGTCATGAAGCTTTATAACACGATGACAAAACGGAAGGAAGAGTTTGTACCGATCACACCGGGAAAGATCTCGATGTATGTGTGCGGCCCGACCGTTTACAATCTGATTCACATCGGAAACGCGCGCCCGATGATTGTCTTTGACACGGCGCGGCGCTATTTTGAGTACAAGGGCTACGAGGTGAATTACGTTTCGAATTTCACCGATGTGGACGACAAGATCATCAAAAAGGCGAATGAGGAGGGCGTCACGGCGGAGGAAATTTCCAGCCGGTACATCGCGGAGTGCAAGAAGGATATGGAGGCCATGAATGTCCGGCCGGCGACGACGCATCCGCTGGCGACGAATGAGATTCCGGGCATGATCGAGATGATCACGAAGCTGATCGAGCAGGGCCACGCCTATGAGGTGAACGGCACGGTCTATTTCCGCACGCGCAGCTTTCCGGAGTACGGGAAGCTCTCGCACAAGAATCTGGACGATCTGCGCTCCGGGTTCCGTGATCTGAAGGTGTCCGGCGAGGATCAGAAGGAGGATCCGCTGGATTTTGTCCTCTGGAAGCCGAAAAAAGAGGGCGAGCCCTACTGGGACGCTCCGTGGAGCCAGGGACGTCCGGGCTGGCATATCGAGTGCTCCGTCATGGCGAAGCATTACCTCGGCGAGACGATCGACATCCACGCGGGCGGCGAGGATCTGATTTTCCCGCATCACGAAAATGAGATCGCGCAGAGCGAGTGCTGCAACGGCGCTCCCTTCGCGCATTACTGGCTGCACAACGCATTTCTGAACATCGACAACCGGAAGATGAGCAAATCCCTCGGAAATTTCTTTACGGTCCGCGAGATCGGCGAGCAGTATGATCTGATGGTCCTGCGGATGTTCATGCTTTCGGCGCATTACAGAAGCCCGCTGAACTTCAGCCGCGAGATCATGGAGTCCGCGAAGAATTCTCTCGAGCGCATCGTCACGGCGGCGGACCGTCTGAACGATCTGATCGCGGCGGCGCAGGATCAGGATCTGACGGAGGACGAGAAGAAGAAACTCGAGGAGATGAAACCGTACCGCCTGAAATTTGAGCAGGCGATGGACGACGACCTCAACACGGCGGACGCGCTGGCGGCCGTGTTCGAGCTGGTCCGCTTCGCCAACGTGGAGGTTTCGGAGGGCGCGTCGCGGCTTTTTGCCGAGATGGTAAAGCAGGAGCTTCTGCTGCTCTGTGACATTCTGGGCCTTACGGTGGAGCGCAGACAAGAGACGCTGGACGAAGAGATTGAGGCGAAGATCGCAGAGCGGCAGGAAGCGCGCAAGGCGAAGGATTTTGCGCGGGCGGATGCGATCCGCGACGAGCTGCTGGCGAAGGGCATCATCCTTGAGGATACCAGAGAGGGCGTAAAGTGGAAAAGAGCCTGAGAGAGCTGACGGGCGATGTGTTTTCGCTGCCGGAGACGGATCCGGCGCAGCTGTCTCCGCTGACGCTGGCCTACATCGGCGATGCGGTTTATGAGCTTGTGATCCGCACGGTGATCGTGCGGCGGGGAAATGCGCCCGTGAACAGGCTGAACCGGAAGGCGGTGAAATACGCCTGCGCGAAGAAGCAGGCGGAGATGATCGCCGCGCTGACGCCGGATCTGACGGACGCGGAGAAAGCAATCTACCGCCGGGGGCGGAACGCGACCTCCCACACGAAGGCAAAGAACGCGACGACCGCGGATTATCGGAAGGCGACCGGGTTTGAAGCGGTGATGGGCTACCTCTATCTGAAGGGGGAGACAGACCGGCTCGTCCGTCTTGTGAAGGCCGGCGCCGACCGGACGGCGGATGACGAGGGAAACGATTGAGAATGAGAATTTGGAAACAGTACAGGAGTCAGACGAAGAATTAATGGATCAGAAGAACGGAAAGACAAACAGAGAGAACCGGAAGAGTGCAGCTTCGAATCAGAACCGGAAGAGAACGTATCCGAGGCCGAAGCCGGACCGCCAGTTCTCAAACATCGATGAGTATCTGGAGGAGCGTGACCGGAAATACGGAAAGACGATGAAGGACGGAGAAAAATTCACGCCCGTCGGGGACAGGACGGAAACGAATTTGAATGCGAGGGAAAATTCCGGGGAGAACCGGAATGAGAACCGCTCCGGGAGACGATTCGGGAGACGGTCCGGGAGACGGACCGAAGGGCGGAACGAAAGACGGACCGAAGAACGGAACGAAAGACGGACCGAAGAGCGGAACGAAAGACCGTTCGGAGGGCAGGCCGGAAGAAAGAACAGGCAGGATTGGAACAGCCGTCCGCAGCAGGCGGAGATCGCGGAGGAGCTTCCGGAGGATGAGAACCGCGTCGAGGGGCGCAACTCCGTCACGGAGGCCTTCCGGTCCGGACGGACGGTGGACCGCCTCTATGTGCAGGAAGGCCTGAACGACGGTCCGATTGCGACGATCCGCCGCATGGCGAAGAAGCAGGGGACGAATGTGAGCTACGTTCCGAAGGAGCGCCTGAACGCGATGTCCGAGACCGGCCATCACCAGGGTGTGATCGCGGTGGTGGCTTCCTACAATTATTCGACGATCGACGATATTCTCGCGAAGGCGAAGGAAAAGGGAGAGGACCCGTTCCTGATTCTGCTGGACGGGATTGAGGATCCCCACAATCTGGGAGCGATCATCCGCACCGCGAATCTCGCCGGCGCTCACGGCGTGGTCATCGGAAAGCACCGCGCGGCGGGGCTGACGGCGGCCGTTGTGCGGGCTTCGGCGGGCGCGCTGAATTATACGCCGGTCGCGAAGGTGACGAATCTCGCATCGACGATCGACGATCTGAAAAAGGACGGCATGTGGTTCGTCTGCGCGGATATGAACGGGACAAATATGTACGACCTCGAGATGAAAGGGTCGGTGGGGCTTGTCATCGGCAACGAGGGCAGCGGCGTGAGCCGGCTGATCCGCGAGAAGTGTGATTTTGCCGCGAAGATTCCGATGCGCGGAGATATCGATTCTTTGAATGCATCGGTCGCGACGGGCGTGCTGGCGTTTGAGATCGCACGTCAGAGAGGAATCTGAAAAAGGACCGGTTTTTGATGAACGGCAGTGAGAAGGAATGGACAGACGAGGAGCTCGTAGCCCGCTTTCAGGCGGGGGACGGCACGGCGGCGGATGTCCTCGTGGAGAACTATAAGCAGCTTGTCCGGATCCGGGCGCGGGCGCTCTATCTGGCCGGCGGAGACCGTGAGGACCTCCTTCAGGAGGGAATGATCGGGCTGTTCAATGCGATGCGGACGTACCGGCCGGATCATGAGAACGGCGCGTCGTTCCGCACGTACGCGTCGGTCTGCGTCAGCCGCCAGATGTATTCGGCGGTGCAGAGTTCGGCGAGGAAGAAAAATCTGCCGCTCAACGAATCGGTTTCGATCGAGGAGCTGGAGGAGCGCCAGGCGGATGAGAAGCTCGGGACCGCCCAGAGCCCGGAATCGATCCTTCTCGGGCGCGAATCGGAGAGCACGCTGCTGGACGGGATCCGGTCCGTGCTCAGCTCTTATGAGAAGGATGTGCTGGATCTGTATCTCGAAGGGATGGATTACCGGCAGATCGCGGAGAAGCTGGGAAGACCGGATAAGTCCGTAGACAACGCGCTCCAGAGGATCCGCGGCAAGGTGCAGAACCTGCTGCGGTCCCGGAGTGCATAAAGGAGAATGCTTTGAAGATAACGACGACGGTCATCATTCCGAATTACAACGGAGCGGAATTCCTGGATACGTGCTTCGATTCGCTGGAGGACCAGACGTACCGGGGGTTCCGGATCCTGTTTGTGGACAACGGGTCGACGGACGGAAGCGGGGACTGGCTGCGCGCCCATGAGTCGGAGCGGGTCCGTGTGATTTTCATGGGGAAAAACACGGGATTTTCCGCCGCGGTGAATGCGGGAATCCGCGCGTCGGACACAAAATATGTGCTGCTTCTGAACAACGACGTGCGGTGCGGCCGGCAGTTCGTCGGGGAGCTGGTTCGGGCGATCAGCAACGCGCCGAACGTATTTTCCGTGGCGTCGAAGATGATCCGGATGCACAATCCGGACCAGCTTGACTCCGCGGGCGATCTGTACACGGTCCTCGGGTGGGCGTATAACCGTGGCGCCGACGGGAGCAGCAGCGCCTACAGCCGGCCGACGGAGATTTTTTCCGCCTGCGCCGGAGCCGCCATCTACCGGAGAGACGTGTTCGATCAGATCGGCATGTTTGACGAGATGCATTTCGCGTATCTTGAGGACATCGACGTCGGCTACCGGGCGAGAATCCGGGGCTACCGGAACATTTACTGGCCGAAGGCGGTCGTGTATCACGTCGGCAGCGGGACGAGCGGATCAAAGTACAATTCCTTCAAGGTAAAGCTCTCCGCGCGCAACAGCATTTATCTCTACTATAAAAATATGCCGCAGCTGCAGCGGGTGCTGAATTTCCCGGCGTTTGCGCTGGGCGTGCTTGTGAAATGGGCGTTTTTCATGTGGAAGGGATACGGCAGAGATTACCGCGAGGGCATTGCCGAGGGGATACGGACGCGCGAAAACTGCAGGCGCGTGCCGTTCCGGTGGCGTGATTTTCCCCGCTACGTTGAGATTGAGTGCGAGCTGATCGCCGCGACGCTGCTGTACGTGGAAGGGCGGCTTCACCGGTGATTTTGACAGTCTGTAGCAATCATGCTACCATAAGGAGAGTTCTTAACGACAGACAATTCACTCTTTAAGAGGAAGATGTTTTGAATAAAGAAAGCCAGATAACCAGGATCCGGATGCAGATCCTTGTCGATGCTGTCCTGATTGTCATCTCATATTTGCTTGCCTGGCAGCTTCGCTTCAATACGAATATGTTTGGAGAGTACGTCCGGGTTCTGACGTTCCGGTACTACATGCAGGTTCTGTTTCTGATCGTGCCGCTGTTTCTACTGATCAATTACATCTGCAAGCTGTACAATGTCTCGGATATTCAGAGCAGAAGAGTGGAGCTGTTCAATCTCATCCGCTCGAACACGGTCGGCATTCTGCTGGTCGTTCTCGGACTCTACCTCACGAAGCAGCAGCATTTCGCGCGAAACATGCTGTTCGCGTTTTATATTTTTAATGTGCTTTTCGACGGGATCGCGAGGGATCTTGTCCACGTCTATCTGCGCAGGCGCAAGCGCAACGATGACGCTGTGAAGAAGATTCTGCTCGTCGGCTACAGCAACGCGACCGAGCAGTACATCGACCGGGTCAACAGCAATCCCGAGTGGGGCTGCAGGGTCGTCGGCATTCTGGATGATTTCGAGCCGGACGGGACCATGTTCCGCGGCGTGAAGGTTCTGGGACCCTGCGACCGCCTTCAGGAAATTCTGGAGTCGAATAAAATCGACGAGATCGGCATCACGCTTCGGCTGCGGGAGTATTTCAAGCTGGAGGATCTCGTGAAGGAGTGTGAGAAGTCGGGCATTCACACCCAGTTTATTCCGGATTACTACAACATCATCCCGACGAAGCCTTACACGGAGGACATCATGGGCCTGCCGGTCATTAACATCCGGTACGTCCCGCTGATGAACACCTTCAACGCGCTGATCAAGCGGATCATGGACATCGTCGGATCAATTCTGGCCATCGCGATTTTTTCGCCGGCGATGCTCTTCGTGGTGATCGGAATTAAGCTGACCAGCCCCGGACCGCTGATTTTCAAACAGAAGAGGGTCGGACTTCATAACCGTGAGTTCCTGATGTATAAGTTCCGTTCGATGAAGGTCGATAACGGCAGCGGAAAGAAGGCCGGCTGGACCGTTGAGGACGATCCGCGGGTCACAAAATTCGGAAGATTCATCCGCAGGACGAGTCTGGATGAGCTCCCGCAGCTGTTCAATGTACTGAAGGGGGACATGAGTCTCGTCGGACCGAGGCCGGAGCAGCTGTATTTCGTGGAAAAATTCCGCGAGGAGATCCCGCGGTACATGGTCAAGCATCAGGTGCGTCCCGGGATGACGGGCTGGGCGCAGATCAACGGCTACCGCGGCGATACGTCGATCCGGAAGAGAATCGAGTACGATCTCTATTACATTGAAAACTGGACTCTCGGACTGGATTTTAAAATCCTGTTCCTGACGATTTTCAAAGGATTCGTGAACAAGAACGCTTATTGAACGGAGCGGGCTGGATATGAGTGACAGGACGGTCGATCTGCTGATCCCGACGTACAAACCGAATAAGGATCTGTTTCACCTGCTTTCCAGAATCCGGAAACAGGATTATCCCGTGCGGAAAATTTATATTGTAAATACGGACGAGCAGTACTGGGACCCCTCACTGGAGGAGGAGTTTCCGGAGGTGATCGTCGAGCACATCCGGGAAGATTCGTTCGACCACGGCGGCACGCGTCACAAGATGGCGGAGCGCTCGGATGCCGATCTTCTGCTGTTTATGACCCAGGATGCACTGCCGGCGGATGCGCATCTGGTCGGAAATCTGGCGGCCTGTTTTGACGGAGGCGGCGAATCCGGACTCCGCGGGAATCAGGGTGCGGATTCCGCGGATTTTGCAGATGGTGCGGGGCCCCTGGGGCGGACCGTGCGTGTCGCCGCGGCATATGCGCGGCAGCTTCCGAAGCGCGGCGCCGGAGCGCTCGAACAGATATCCCGGGCGTTTAATTATCCGGAGGAGAGCCGGGTGAAAACCAGGGAGGATCTCGGGACGCTCGGCATCAAGACGTATTTCTGCTCGGATGTGTGCGCGATGTACGACCGGGCGGTCTACATGGAGCTCGGCGGGTTCCCGAGGCCTGTGATTTTCAATGAGGATATGATTTTTGCGGGCCGCCTGATTCAGGCGGGGTACGGCGTCGCGTACGCCGCGGATGCCAGGGTGCGGCATTCGCACAATTACAGCGCGCCGCAGCAGTTTCACCGCAATTTTGACATCGGCGTCTCACAGGCGCAGCATCCGGAGGTGTTTGGAAATCTTCCGTCGGAGGGGGAGGGAGTTCGTCTTGTAAAGACGTGCGCGCAGGATCTCCGGAGGAGGAAGAAGGGGTATCTCGTAGTTCCGCTCTTCTGGCAGAGTGCCTGCAAATTTGCCGGCTACTGGCTCGGGAAGCATTATCGGATGCTGCCGGGACCGGCCGTCCGGTCGATCAGCCAGAACCGGTTCTACTGGGAAAAAGAAAACAGAAGCAGGAAGTACAGTGTAAACAGTTGAGGAGAAGGATTATGAAGGGAATCGTACTCGCCGGAGGTTCCGGCACAAGACTCTATCCGCTGACCAAGGTTACGTCGAAGCAGCTGCTGCCGATCTATGACAAGCCGATGATCTATTATCCGCTGTCCGTGATGATGAACGCGGGCATCCGCGAGATTCTGATCATCTC
>ONLT01000036.1 GCA_900318755.1 uncultured Eubacteriales bacterium | reverse complement strand
GTGCAGTTGATATGGGAATCGAACCCATGTTTCCGCCGTGAGAGGGCGGCGTCTTAACCCCTTGACCAATCAACCGTGTATCATCATACCGTATTGATCACGAAAAAGCAAGCAGTATTTTTTAAAATTTCATAAAACAGATTTTACAACCACGCTTTCCCTTGCAATCCTCCTTCCGGGCCCCTAAAATACTTTTGTCGCGGCCCGTTCGAAGGGCTCCGCGCCGATTACGATAAGAAAGAGGAAATGAATCTCTATGAATAAGAAGGAAATCTCCGAAATCAAACGTCTGCTGACGAAGGATCACTGCCGGATCGACCGGATCGCCGGCTGCTACGTCAGCAATGAGAAAAAAATCATCATGACCATGAAGGAAGCGTTTCTCTCGCTCCCGGAGGAGGAAACGCACAAGTACTGCGATCTTCTGAGGAAGGTTCTGTCTGGTACGATCGGAAAGCAGCTCCATACTCTGGAATTTCCCAACGAGGAAGAGGCGGAAGGCGGCAAACAGGCGGAGCTTCTCGCGCTCCGCGACTCGGCGCTCACGGATGACGATGAGACCGAAGCATTTTTCAGCCGCGTCATCGAGTCCTGCGACATCGCCGGCAATTACCTGATTCTGCTGGCGTCCGGCGCGTATGACATCCCGGCGCGCGGCAGTGACCGGACGGAACAGTTTGACGCCTCCGACTACGTCTACAGCTTCATTGTCTGCGCGCTCTGCCCGGTCACGCTTTCAAAAGCCGGCCTATGCTACGACGCGCAGAGCAATTCCTTTATCGACAAGCTCCAGGACCATATGGTCGATCCGCCGGAAATCGGATTCCTGTTCCCCGCGTTTACTGACCGGAACACGGATATTCACAGCGTGCTCTACCATGTGAAAAACCCGAAGATACTTCATCCGGAATTTACGGACGGAATTCTCGGCGCTCCTCTCCCGCTCACAGCGGCATCGCAGAAGCTCACGTTCACAGAAGCGGTCGAGGATGTATTCGGACGCGACTGCGACTTTGAAGTCGCAAAAACAATTCACGAGAACCTGCGCGCGATGATCGACGAGCATAAAGACGACCCGGAACCGGCCGTCCTCGACGAAACCGACGTGGAAAAGCTGCTCACGCACTGCGGGGCAGGCGAGGAAAAAGCGGAAAGCTGGAAATCCAGCCAGAAAAACGGCGGTGAAGATCTGAAGCTCATGGCTTCAAACCTGACCGCTGGAAATAAATTTGAGGTGACCGCGCCGGATGTGAAGATCAGCATCAGTTCTGATCGAACGGATCTGATCAATACCCGCATCATCGACGGAGAAGAATTTATTATGATTCCGATGACCGGAGACGTGGAGGTCAACGGCCTCCGCATCAGACGGAAGCGTGAAGAAGATCCGTCAGCGTCGCTGTGATTTCCTCACGGCCTTCACCGAGAGCGATGGACAGCTCGCTGGTCAGTCTGGCCATCGCCTCGCCGAGATACCTCTCATCCACGGAGGTAATCTTCCTGCCCTGGGCGATCCGTCTGCGCCGCCTTCCCATCAGAGTCCGGATCAGAGCGACCACCCGGCGGCAGTCCCCGCTCCGGAGCACTTCCTTGTACGTCTCTTCCCGGAATTTTTCGCTCGTCACTTCGATCTCTCCGATCCCGGCAACGTCGTCGAGAAGCGCCTGCGCTTCCTTCTTCGACATCACCGCCCGGATCCCGACTTTTTCGTTGTCCACCGGTGAATAGATCGTGCTGCCCGACGAGCCGGCCGGCTGCAAAACATAATATTTACGCTTTCTGTCACACCCCGGGATATTCAGACACGTGATATTTACGATCTTGCACGGCCCGTTCATCCCGTACACAACATATGTGTCTTTCTTGAACATAATACCTCCTTTCATCAATTTATCAGCGCATAACGGCTGATAAGTCTGTTTAATGTATTCTATCACATTTTTCTATATTATGTAAGCGTAATATTCTACATATTTTTTTTGCTTTTTTATAGAACATCCCTTTACGAAATGATAAACTATGTTATAATGTAAACCAGAAAATAAATTGTACACAAACTTTTTTCATGACGAGGTGTTTTAAATGGCCAATGCCGCTGCTGCAGATTACGGCAGAAGAAGCAATAAAATAAGTACGAAAACTCTGAAAATTATACTCCTGATTCTGGTTGTGGCGCTCGCGGCGCTGGTCGCGGGCATCTACATCAGCTTATCGATGCGATACCAGAAGCAGTTCTTTCAGGGGACAAAGATCAACCAGCTGGACGCCGGAAACAAGACGCCCGAACAGATTCAGTCCATCTTCGCCTCGCAGGCGGATGATTATAAGATCGAGATCACATTCCGGAACAACCAGACCGAAACCATCACGGCGGATCAGATCGATTACCAGTACGTCCCGGATGACAGCATCCAGAAACTTCTGGAATCCCAGAACGCGGTTCTGTGGCCGAAGGGATATTTCACCACGACCCAGTATACCGTCACCACGCAGACAAAGTACGACGAGCAGAAGCTGACCGACGCCGTCATGGCTCTCCCGGAGATGCAGGACGCGAACATGACCGCGCCGACCAAAACCCATGTGGCGTTTGAGAACGGTTCTTTCTCCGTCAGGGACGCGGATCAGGGGTCGACTCTGAACAAAGATACGGTTGTCGCGGCGGTAAAGGACGCGGTCTCCAAATCGGAAACCTCGCTGTCCGTAAACGATGTGGAAAACGCATACGCTTCCGTCACCGATGATACCGACCGGAACGCGCTTCAGTCTGAGGCGGATCTTCTGAATAAATACGCGGCGGCCAGCATCACCTATACGCTTCCGTCGGGAGAGACGCAGGTGCTCGACGGCACAACACTGATGACCTGGCTCGACAAGGACGAAAACGGTGATTACATAAAAAATGACGAGAGCTGGAACGCGCACATCAAGCAGTACGTCAAAGATCTCGCCGCGAAGGTCAACACCGTCAAATCTACCCGGACGTTTAACGCGACCGGCGTCGGCGCGGTTCAGGTCCGGGGCGGAAACTACGGATACAAGGTGAACCAGGACGCGGAGATTCAGCAGCTCACATCTGAGCTTGAGTCCGGGACTGTCACCACCCGCGAGCCGAACTACAGCAGCCGGGAAGTGACGACGGAAAACGGCGGATTCGGCAGCAGCTACATTGAGGTCGACCTCTCCCGCCAGCATATGTGGGTGTATCAGAACGGCAGCGTGATCCTCGAGTCCGATGTCGTGTCCGGCAAGATGACGCGCGACCGCTATACGCCGTCCGGCGTCTTCCAGCTGGCCTACAAGGAGAAGGACCGCGACCTGAAGGGCGAGATCGATCCGAGTACCGGGGAGCCCTCCTACGTCTCGCACGTAAACAACTGGATGCCTTTTAACGGAGGCATCGGATTCCATGACGCGAGCTGGAGAAGCAGCTTCGGAGGGACCATTTACATCAACTCCGGATCCCACGGATGCGTCAATCTGCCGACCTCCTTTGCGCCGAAGCTCTACGATGTAATCTCGAAGGATATGCCGATCGTAGTCTACTACTCGCAGGGATGCAAATTTGAAAGCTGATGAACGCCAAAGGACCCCCGGGGCTTAAAACCCGGGGGGCCTTTTTTTAACCGATTACAGACGGACCTTCGTATCTAGCGTAAAGTAGAATTCGACGCCGTCCTCGCGGTTCTCCGCCCAGCACTTCTGTCCGTGGCTGTCCATGATCGCCCTGACGATCGACAGGCCGATGCCGCTGCCGCCGTACGCCCGCGTGCGTGCCTTGTCGACCTTGTAAAACTTCACCCAGATCTGATCCAGCGATTCCTCCGGAATCGGTTCGCCCGTGTTGAACACGGACGTCGTGACGGTCCCGTTTTCTTGCTTCATGCTGATCCGGATGATCCGCTCTCCTCCGAGGTGATTCAGCGCGTTCGTCAGATAATTGGTGACGACCTCCTCAATCTTAAAGGTGTCGCCCCACACATAAACCGGGCGGTCCACGCAGAATTCGACCTTCGCATCCTTCTGACCGATCAGAATCTGCTGCGCCTGCAGCACATTTTTCACCAGGTCCGTGAGATCGAAGCGCTGCATATTCAGCTGCTCGTTTCCGAATTCAAGCTGGTTGAGCGACAGCAGCTTCCGCACCATCTTGTCCATCTTCTGTGACTCATCGATAATCACATCACAGTAAAAATCACGGCTGTCCTCATCGACCACATTATCCTTCAGGCCCTCCGCGTACCCGAGAATCAGCGCCAGCGGCGTCTTCAGCTCGTGGGAGACGTTGGAGAGAAACTCCTGACGCATCTCGTCAATCTTCGTTTTCTGATCGATGTCCTTCTGCAGCTTCGCGTTGGCGCTCTTCAGCTCGGAAATTGCCTGCTCCAGCTGCTCCGACATCGTGTTGAAATTTTTCCCGAGTTCGCCGATCTCGTCCTCGCCGCCGCTGGTATAATGCGCGTTGAAATCAAGATTGGCCATTTTCTTCGACAATTCAGTCAGCTCCTGAAGGGGGCGGACAATATTCCGCGTCAGCAGGAGAATCACAATTACGCTGACGCCGATGAGGATGATGCCGATCACCGCGTCAAACCGCGTGGAGATCCCCGCCGCCGTGTCGATGCTCTCCAGCGGCGTCAGGACGATATAGTAATCGCCGTTGTCAAGCGTCCCCCACAGCTCGAGATAATTAATTCCGAGGAAGCGGTCATGGATCTTGATGATCTGATAGGATTCCTTCTGCTCGATCACGGTCGTGTTCTCGTCTTCTTTTTTCAGGACATTTCCGAACAGGCGGCTCGCCATGCGCTCCCCGTCCTGCGAGTTTGTGTAAAGAAAATCGAGATTCTCATCCGCAATTCCGAAGATGAAACCGTTCACCTGACAGTACGTTTCCATCTCGTCGCTCGTCTTCCCGTTATTCGCGTTGCACAGATCAAAGCTCTTCTCCAGCGCCTTCTTGGTCCGCGAAAGATAGACATCGCCAAGGCAGGTCATATTTACAATACTGATCGCGACGAGTGCAAATGCCATCAGCAGGATAAACGTAAACGAAACACGTGCTTTAATTGATTTAAACTTCAACCCGTTTCCATCCCTTCTCTGTGTAATGTCTCTTCCGATATTTTAACACAGAGATCCGCCGGATGTCACAGCCTGCGGGTTTTCAGTTTTTTGGTTTCAGTTTTTGACCGTATGGTGCGCCGGGTAACTGTCCTTCGTCAGCGCGGCAAATGTATATCCGTTCTGCTGTCCCCAACTCAGCACCGTTTCCATCGCCGCGATCGTCTCCGGATGGATGTCATGACAGAGAACAACCGAGCTGTTGTGGGTCTGCATCCCCTGAATGATGTGGCTGGCGATTGCATCCTTATTCGGATGGCCGTTGGCGTCTGTGCTGTCCACATTCCAGTCGAAATACGTGAGGCCCTTCTCTCCGGCCTGCTGCACCAGCTGTGTCATAATGCCGGGGCTGTACTCTTTACTGATCATATTCGAGCTGCCGCCCGGGAACCGCAGCAGCGTCGTCGTGCTCCCGGTCTGGTTTCGGATCACCTCGTTCATCGCGTCGAAGTCCTTCCAGTACGCATCGGTGCCCGCGTAAATCGTCGGGTAATCGTGGCTGTACGAATGCACCGCGACGGTGTGGCCGGCAGCCGCTTCCTTCGCGATCATGCCCTGATACTGCGGGAACTGGTTCGTGACGAAAAACGTCACATGCGCCCCGTATTTCGCGAGCACATCCAGAAGCTGCTGCGTATATTTGCACGGGCCGTCGTCGAACGTCAGATAAACCATCTTCGACTCCTGCGGCTTCACCGTGACGGTCCGGTCCGCCTCCGCCTTGTTCCCGTGGGCATCCTCAACCTGATAGTGCAGGGTGTAGGTGCCGGGCGTCGAAGTATCCACCGATCCCTCGACCTGAACCTTGCCGGTCAAATCGCCGTCCACATCATCCGCGGCAGAGTACGTATCCTGGAACTGTGTGCCCTGTAAGACGGTCTCGTCTCCTCCGTTCAGCGTGATGGTCGGCGCGGTGCGGTCGTCATAAACAATCTTCCGTTCCGCCTTTCCGACGTTTCCGGAAGAATCCGTAACGGAATAATAGACGACGCCGTTTTTCTCCTCGCTCTTCACCTTCGCGGTGAGATCGCCGTCGTAATTATCCTGCGCCGAATAACCCTCCTCCTGATAAGCCTGCCCGTACGCCGTATAGCTGTCCGGATTCTGTTTCAGTTCAATCGTCGGCGCCACGGTGTCCACCACGCGGACGGTCCGGGTCTTCGTCTTCACGGCCCCGCGGTACGCAGCCGAATACGTCAGCTGATACGTTCCCAGCTTTGACGCATCGACGCTTCCGCTGGTCGTCACCTTCAGGTGATCATTGCGGATAAAGCGAAAGACCGTGCCGGATCCGACGGCTTTCGCCCCCGGGTCGCGGTACGCGTCTCCCACTTCAACGGTGTCACTGCCGTTTTTATCCTGATTTAAATGGATCGTCACGTACCAGCGATTGCTCAGCGTGCCGATCAGAAGCGCTGCAGCCGCCGCCAGAAGAATACATAGGACGACAAACAAATGTCTTCGACCGGCCTGTCTTTGATTGTTCTTTTTATTCTGATGCATAAAGAATATTCAGTCTGACAATTGTCAGCTGACAAAACTCCCTTCCGCAAATCCTTCAGGATCCGCATTCGACCTTATTATACACGGAATAAAAAAGTCCTCAAGTCTCTTCTCTGTACTTTTCTTTTATATGTTTATTATATTTTATTATTATTTCCATTTATGCGCAGCCGGTATGTATTCTCCGGATACCGCGAAAAATCCACGGCACCGGCAAAGTCAGAAATCCTTTTCAAACTCGTCAACCGACGCAATCAGAAGCGTAGACGCGTACGCGAGGGACGGACCTCCTCCAAAGCCGCCGACCGCCACCTTCGCCGCATCCAGGATTTCATCCCGCGACGCCCCAGCCGCATACGCGCTGTAGACGTGGTAGACGATACAGTACTCGCACCGGCTGTAGAGCGCGATAGCCACCGCGATCAGTTCCTTTGTTTTGCCCGGGAGCGCGGAACCCTCGAACGCCTTTTTCTGAAGGCCGGAAAACTGCATCATAAACTCCGCGTCCTCGTCGGACATCGCCGCCATCCCGTTCATCAGATCATCCAGCATCTCTCTTACGTTTTTCATCGGCTTTATCCCTTTCCGCCGCAGTCTCTGCAAATGCGGCTCCTATCGCTGCGGTCCGGATCCTCAGCAGCTCTGATCCGGTGTTTACAGGTTCTCCCGGACCAGCCCGCACAGATCTTCGTAAATTTCCGCGCGTTCCGGGTCATTCTCTGCAAGAGCGGACAGACCTGCTTCCAGCAGTTCCCGAAGAAACAGTTTGCCGGAAAGAGCACCCTCCACCCGGTCCGGCCAATCCGTATCAAGGGAATCGCTCTCCACCCGCACGGACCCGACTCTGCCGCGGTCAATCTGAAATTGCAGACAGACGAGTCCCCATCGGAATTTTTTCTTCCAGCAGAGATCAAAGGCCATCTTTTTGCCGTAGGTCCACGCATCCGAACGATAAAACCGCACCAGTTCCCCGATGCGCTCATCCGCCGGCGCACAAACGGCAGCCGCCTTCAGGCCGAAAGCCTGTTCCCAGGCGTTTCGAAGCGACGTTTTCACCGCCTGCTCCGTGATGTCCGGAAAAATCTCTTTCAGATTGGCCACACGCATTCGGACCGAATCGATGCCGCGTATGGAAAGCTTTTCCTTCGGCACCCGAAGGCAGTTCTCCAACTTCTCAAGATCGACATCGATCATCAAGGTTCCGTGGATCAGCGACGCGCCCTTTCGGTCCGATGAGGCGAGGCCGGAAATCTTCCGCCCGTCCGGGAGCAGCAGATCGTTCCGCCCGCCGAAACCTGCCCGGACTCCGAGATCTGCGAGAGCTTCCGTCACGATCACGCAGAGCTGCTCCGGCTCATACCGCCTCTCATCCGTGATGAAGGAAAAGTTCAGATTTCCTTCATCCTGATAAACCGCGCCTCCGCCGGTCTTTCTGCGGGCAAGAGACGTCCCGTACGCGCGCATCGCCGCAAAGCTGCACTCCTTCCACGGGTTCTGGTTTCTTCCGATCACCACCGCGGACGGATTGCTCCACAGAAACAACGTTCCGCAGCCGGACTCATGTTTCTCCCAGAGAAATTCCTCGATCGCCAGATTTTCCGCGATATTCTTTCCCGCGCTCTCAACCAGCTGAATTTTTTTCATCCGTCAGTCTCTCTCAAACGGACAGTTTGTCCCGAAAACAGCTTTCCATGCCGCCCGGATCGATTCCGTCTCATCCTCCCGGTGTGCGGAAATGTACACCAGGACCATCGCGCCCGGGACCGCTCCCGACACTTCTTTTATCTCCAGTTCGTCGCCGACTCCGTTCACCTCATGAACCGGGCCGTCCGTGCCGCGGAAAAAGCCTTTGATCCGAAGGCTTCCGGCGCAGACCGTACGCAAAAACCGCTCCATCTTCTCCGGCGGATATTTCCCGTCCAGATCGAATACGCCGGAAAAGATCCGGTTTTCGCATGTATTGCTGCTCTCCGCAGCGTTTTTTTCCGCGCCGCGAAGAGTTCTGGCGATCACGTCTGCCGAAACGCGCGCGTAGGTCGTCCGGACGATTTCCGCATCCGGATTCAGCTCTTTCAGCCGCAGACAGACCTGATCGGCTTCGTTCTCGGAAACCCGATCGATTTTATTTAAAACAAGCAGATTGCTTTTCTGAATCTGACTGTTCATGGCAGTCATTGTTCCGGACAGCTTCCGGAAACGCAGCGCATCAACGATGCAGATCGAACCGCGGTAACGGTATCTCCGTTCCGTCCGGTATCGTTTCCTGATAAAAGGCTCCGTCTCCTCCAGCATTTTTTCCATGCTCGACGGATCGGCCAGTCCAGAGGCCTCTACAAACAGCCGGTCGATGGGCTGGGAAAGAAACGCGGCGAGGGATCTCACAAATCCGCCCTTGAGACACGCGCAGAAGATCGAACCGTTGTTGATCTCCAGAATCGGAAGATCATATCCCGCCAGCAGCTTTCCGTCGACGCCCGCGCTGCCGAATTCATTTATGATGATCCCCGTCCGGCTGCGTTCTCCGGACTCCAGAAGATTGTTCAGAAAGGATGTCTTGCCCGAACCCAGGAATCCCGAGATCAGGAAAAGATCGACCATATCAGACGCCATCGTCATTCTCCTCTCACAATGCCAAGCAGATCTCCCTGACGGAACGCGTCCTCCTCCGAAAGACAGATCTTCTCAAGAATTCCGTCCGCCGGGGAACGGAACTCCAGTGTTTTTTTCTCTACTTCCCCTTCACAGACGACCTGATCCTTCTTTACCGAGCCGCCTTCTTCGACGAGCCACTCCGTGATCTCTCCTTTTTTCCCGCGGATCTGAAATTCCCGAAACTGGCACGGGCAGGGATGATCGGGATCCTTTTTAGGCATCGCGCTTTTCGGCACGCGGATCTCATATTTCATCGTGATGTTCCCTCCGTCCGGTAAAAGGGACATGCTTCTCTTTTGCAGTCGCCATTCTGCTCATGATATTTGCAGATGATTTCCCGGTTCACCGCAAGATGCAGTCCGAGTGTTTCATTGATATACGGAACCGATTCCTGCAGCGACAGATAGGCTGTGCGCTTGCAGCATCTCGGACCCTGCACCTTCGCGATCGCCATCAGGCACCGCCCCGTAAGCTCATTCACCCACTGCCAGCTCTTTGTCGACATCGGGGATGTATCTGTGTACACACTGAGGAAAATACCGGCGCCGACGCCGTTTCCGCAGCTCCCGCAGTTCCCGCAGAAGCCCCCGGGCACCTGCTTCGCACGCGCCTCCGCGGTCATCAGCAGATCGTTCAGCGCCTCGGGAGATACCTGCTCTTCCAGAGACGCAAGCGTGAGAAGCGCCGCCGGCATAATGAAATGATGATACGGATGGTGCATCGGAATCTCCTCAAAATCCATCAGCTCATTAATCATCTCATCCGCTGTCAGGCTCCGCCCCGCCTTCCGGGTTTCCACGCAGTGATTCCGCAGTTTTTCATAAACCGCGGGGTCCAGATTGATTGTATATGCCATAATCCGCCTCCCGATCTCCGGCTCTGCCTTTTCCGACAGACGCGCCGTGTCATTTTTTCCTGTATACCATAAGACTATACCATACAATCCGGCCCGGACAGTATTTTGAAATTGCCCGATTGTTTGTAATTATTGCCCTGTTCACCCGCATCCCTGTCGCAATGCGGCGGTATGCGGTAAACTGATGGTACAGGATCAAAAATGAGAAAGGAAGGAATCGGTATGCGAATCGCAATCATCGGCTGTATGGTAATGAACCGCGAGATCAGCCGCCTCGTATCCGGAAGCAAAAATCAAGTACGCGTCTGGTGGCTGCGGCAGGGTCTGCATGACACGCCGGATCTTCTCCGTTCTGAGCTCCAGAGAACCATCGACGACATCGAAAAAGAAAACGCGATTCTCCGGAGCGGATTTCGCTTCGAGATGATCGTTCTCGCCTACGGACTCTGTTCGAACGGAGTGCTGGGACTTTGCAGCCGCTCCATCCCTCTTGTCATTCCCAGATGTGACGACTGCATCTCCCTCTTTCTTGGGTCCGCCGACCGCTACCGGAAGTATTTTCGCGAATATCCGGGAACGTACTGGTACAACCGCGGGTGGATCGAACAGGCCTTCACCCCGTCGAAGCGGAATTATACGAAACTGCGCGCGGAATACGCGGAACAATACGGCGAGGAGAACGCCGATTATCTCATGGCATGCACAAATGACTGGATGACAAAGTACAGCCGCTGCGGGTTTATCACCTCGCCCGGTGAAGAAGACACAGCCAGCGAGGAATACGCAAGAAGGGCGGCTGAGGATTTCGGCTGGGAATTCCGGAAATTTGAAGGCTCCATGTCTTATCTTGGCGCTCTTGTGGACGGACCCTGGGAGGACGGTCAATTTCTCACCTGTCCTCCCCGCAGCCGGATCGCCGCGGATTACACAAACCGTAAATTCCGGTGCGTGCCGTGCGGGATAGACGACGGCAGTCCGGAACATTGATCATTCAAGGATGGTGAACGTAACGATGAACGTAGTGATTGGAATTGATACAGGCGGGACATGTACCGACGCGGTACTCTACGATATCGACAGCGGCCGGATCATTGCTTCCAATAAGGCGCTGACGACTCATAAAAACCTTGTCACAGGGATTCTGAACGCACTGGACGGGCTGGACCCGGATCTGGCAAGATCAGCAAAGGCTGCCGGCATCTCGACCACCCTGGCCACCAACGCGTGTGTGGAAGGAAAATTCCGCCGCCCGCGTCTGCTTCTTCTTGGCATCGACCGGACCGGCATCGAGCGGTACGGCGCCGATTACGGGTTCACCGATCCGGATGACATCCGCTATCTGAAATGCCGGACCACCATCACCGGGCAGGTTCTCGAAGAACCCGACTGGGATCTGCTCCGCAGAAACGCGAAGGATTGGTTCGCCGGTGCGGAAGGATGCGCCGTCTGCGAGATCTATGGCATCCGGAACGGGGGTGTCCTCGAGAAGAAAGCAGCACAGATCATCGGGGAGACTACGGGCCTTCCCGTCGTCTGTTCCAGCAGTCTCTTCGGCGGTCTCTCCTCTCTTGAGCGCGCCGCCAGCGCGGTCCTGAACGCCGGACTTCTCCCGCTGACCGCGGATTTCCTGAATGCGGTTTCTGCCGCCTTTAAGGCCCGCAAAATCCATGCGAAAATTTACCTCGTCCGTTCGGACAGCTCCCTGATGAGCCTTTCCTACTCTTACAGTCATGCGGTCGATACGCTCCTGTCCGGACCGGCGGCGTCGGCTCTGGGCGGATGCGTCATGACCGGCTGCAAAAAAGCGGTCGTGGTAGATATGGGAGGAACTACTACAGATATCGCACTGATCGATCAGTCCCGTCCGGTTCTCTCTGACGACGGCATCCAGGTCGGAAAATGGCGCACGCAGGTGAACGGTCTTTTTGCATCCTCGTTCGCTCTGGGCGGGGACAGTGTGATCCGCGCGGACCGCAATCGTTTTCTCTCGCTCGGTCCCGAACGCGTGATTCCGCTCTGTGTGCTGGCATCCTCCCATCCGGAAATAAAGGATGCGCTCAACAGAACCGTTCTCGATTACCCAGCGCACACGCTGCCGCTCCATGAATTTTTCACACTGGCGAGAAACGATTTCCGGTCCGTGCCGATGAGTGACACAGAATTGCGTCTCTGCATCAGGCTTGATCAGGGGCCCTTAAGCGTGCTGGAAGCGGCGGATTTTCTCGGGATCGACAAGTACAATTTCAACACGGCAGCGCTGGAAAAAAACGGTGTGATTCTCCGTTCCGGGCTGACCCCGACGGATATTATGCATATTCTGGGGGATTTTACCCAGTACGACCGCAGCGTATCTCTCATCGCCGCGCGGTTCGTAGCAGAGACCATGCACATGGATCTGGAGGAGCTGTGCCGCCAGGTGTACGAGACGATCTCGGAGCGGATTTTTTACGCGGTCTCGGAGCTGCTTCTGGTGAAGGAGGATAAACATTTCCGGAAGCACGGAATCAGCGATGAAATCAGAGAGCTTCTGCGCCTGCAGTGGAAAACCAGAAAACAGCGCGATCAGCTCTTCATGAACTGCGGATTCCATATTAACGCGCCGCTTATCGGAATCGGCGGTCCGATTCATCTGTTTTTGAAGGATGCGGCAGAAGCCCTCGGCACAACCTGCATCGTGCCGGATTCCGCTCCGGTGGCAAACGCGGTCGGCGCGGTCACCGGGAAAATGTCCGCCTCCTGCGTGGCGGAGATCCGGCCGCATGGATTATCACCGGACAAAGATGAGGACGGCGATTTCGAGCTGCTGTGTCCGGGAATACCCCCGAAATACTTTTCAGGGGAAAACGAAGCGATCGAATGGATCAATCTTCACCTCACAGAAAAAATGAGAAGCCAGCTGAACGAACAGGGCGCCTCCGGCACGATCCGGACCTTCACAGACTCAGACGTGATCCGTGCAGCGGCAGACGGCGGCTCCGTTTATATCGCAACGAAAGTCCGCGTGACAGCTGAAACGGATCTCGCTGCTGCGGCAGGCTGATTGATACGGAGGTTCGAAATGTGTAATGTAACAATTCTGGACGGAACGAATAAAAAAATTATTCGAGCGGAAAAAGGAACGCTCCTTAGCGACCTTCTTGTCCGCATCCTTCCCTCCTTCCCGCTGCCCTGCTCGGGAAATCACACCTGCGGAAAATGCAGAGTGAAGGCGGAAGGCGCCCTTTCGCCGGTCAGCTCCGCGGAGCTGCGGCTTCTCAGTGAATCCGACAGAAGAAGCGGAATCCGTCTGTCATGCGCAGCAAGGATAGACGGAGATGTCACAGTAACCCTCCCGCACAGAGGCGGGGAGAAAATCATCGCCTGGTATCATCTCCCGGAATATGACCGGACAGAGGAAGGATTCGGCTTCGCCGTGGATATCGGGACAACGACCGTGGCACTCCAGCTGATCGACCGGAAGAGCGGCCGGATTCTGGCCGGCCGTGTGGCGGAAAATGCACAGCGGGGTTTCGGCGCGGATGTAATCTCCAGAATCGAAGCGTCAAAAAAACAAGGGGTATCCGTCCTTTCCGGCCGCATCGCGGATCAACTGGAAGAGATGGCCGCTTCCTGCATACAGGAAACAGGGATCCGCAGGATCGATGAATCGGTCGTGACCGGAAATTCAACCATGCTGCATCTCTACGAGGGACTCGATCCGTCTTCTCTGGCGGTCGTTCCCTTCCGGACAGTCTCCAATTTCGGTATGCGGAGCAGACGGACACTGGCCGGAGCTCCTGTCTATCTTCCACGCTGCGTCAGCGCTTATGTGGGCGCGGATATCACCTGCGCCGTACTGGCAGCGGATCTTCTGAAATGCAGAACCGGTCTGCTCGCGGACATCGGAACGAACGGCGAGATGATGCTCATTCACAAGGGAAAACTCTTCTGCTGCGCGACCGCTGCCGGACCGGCCTTCGAGGGCGCCGGCCTGTCATGCGGTATGCCTGCAGCTCCCGGCGCCATCCGCGCGGTCAGCCTGCAGGGCTGCGAAGTAACCTACGATACGATTGCCGGGAAAACACCCTCCGGCATCTGCGGCTCCGGTATTCTCGACGCGCTGGCTGTCATGCTGGAAAAAGGCGATATGGATGATTCCGGATACCTGGAATGCGAGAACGGCTGGACAATCGGCAGTTCCGGCGTCGTCATCACTCAGAAGGACGTTCGTCAGATCCAGCTGGCAAAAGCAGCCGTTTGCGGCGGCATCCTGACGCTGCTGGATGCAGAACATCTTTCCGCCGGATCCGTCGAACGGTTTTTCATCGCAGGCGGCTTCGGAAACTCCATGAACACATCCTCCGCATCCGCCATCGGGCTTTTCCCGGGTGAACTGGAGAGCCGTGCGGTATTTATCGGAAACGCGGCCCTTGGCGGTGCGGCGATGCTGCTCATGAACCGTTCACTCCGCATAGAGACGGAAAAACGCGCCGCAGAGGCGGTCGAAATCTCCCTCTCCGGGAACGCGGCGTTCACAGACAACTACGTGGACTGCATGGCGTTTGACTTCTTCTGATCACGCAAACGGCCCCGGACCACTGCGAAACCCTTTCGGGAATCGGAACAGGTCCGGGACCGTTTATCTATTCATGCGTTCAGATTCAGGCGGTCATCTCCTGACAGAGCTGCAGCGCGGCTTCCGCGGCGGTCGCCGCATCCGGCGTATAGCAGTCCGCTCCGATTTCGTCCGCATACTCCTGCGTGATCGGTGCTCCGCCCACCATGATCTTTACTTTTCCTTTCAACTCAGAAGCATTCACCGCATCGACGATGTTTTTCATCTCCGGCATCGTCGTGGTCAGAAGTGCGGAACAGCATACAAGCTGTGCACTGTTCTCTCTCGCCGCGTCGACAAACGCCTCCGGCGCAACATCGACGCCCAGATCGATCACGCGGAGTCCCTTGCCCTCCAGCATCATGCGGACAAGATTTTTTCCGATATCGTGCATATCGCCCTTGACCGTTCCGATGATCGCGACACCCTTTTCCTCGACGCCGTCGGATACGAGATACGGACGGAGAACCTCAACTCCCTTGTTCATCGCGCGCGCCGCCACAAGAACTTCCGGAACAAAAACTTCATTGTTTTTGAACTTCACACCGACTACATCCATACCTGCCAGCAGTCCATCCTGAAGGATCGTACTTGCCGGAATGCCCGCATCAAGTGCCTGCTGGACGGCCGCCTTCACCTTCGGCGCGCGTCCCTTCTGCAATAAACTGCTGATCTCCTCAAGAATTTCACTCATAACTGTTCTCCTTTCTTTTGGGATTGTCCGTTTTCAATCGCAATCTTTTACCACGTTGCAACACAGATAACATTTTCCGAACAGCGGTTTTCAGTCAGGCGACGATATGATCGTACCGCCAGGTCGGATTCGGCCGTCCCGGGATCAGTGTCCGGATCTCTGTTCCGGTCACCGCTGCGTCTGAGAACGCGTTCCGAACCGCATCCAGGACAAGATCCTGAAGTTTCAGCGGACTGGTCTCAACCCTGGCGTTTACGACGAGCTTTTTCTCCTCCGTCTCGTGTCCGGATTTTCTGAGCATAGCCGTCTCTTTTCTCCCGGTGAGATTTCCGATCCACTGGAATCTCCCGGAATCCAGCAGGAACTTCACATGACCGACCTCCAGATTCTGTCCGTCGAATGTTTCTGCCATACCATCCAGCAGCTTCTCCGCCGCCCGGTCAAAATCAAAGGATGCGCCGCCGAACGTAAAGGTTGCATTTAACCATCCATAGGCCGCCTCGCCTGCCGCGTAAATATCATAATCCACATCCGCCCTGTTTTTTCCGACCGACGTTCCCTCGAGAACAGCGTCGAGCCACTCCTCGATCCCGCGGTTCTCCTTCGTGCTGACCGCCATGACCTTTGCCTCCGGCCAGGCATCCCGGATGTCCCGGATCAGCTGATCGAGTTCTGACTCCCCGAGGAGGTCCGTTTTACTGATCAGAATAATATCCGCCTCATCGAACTGACAGGAGGAGATATAATTTTCTCCGATCTTCCTGTCTCTGATATTTCTCCGCAGCCTCCTGGGATCCCCCAGCACCGTCAGCGGCGCCGTATCCGCCACATTCCTGTACTGATCTTTGAGCGGCTGGAGGATCGTCATTGAAAGATCCGTGCAGCTGCCCACCGGTTCTGCCAGCGTAACGCCTCCGTCATTCTTTTCCGCGACGGTTTGTACCGCTTCAATAAATCCGGGAAAATTGCAGCAGAAACAGCTTCCGCTCACCTCTTCAACAATATTTCCATCTTCCTGAAGATACGCCGTGTCAACCAGCCCCGAGGCCTGATCATTCGTGACAAGGCCGACTTTGATACCCCGTTTTTTCAAAATCTCCGCCGCACTCATCAGAAGGCTCGTCTTTCCGGCTCCCAGAAACCCGCCGACGAGAATGAGTTTTGTCCGATTCATCCCATGGCTCCTTTCATCCACTTCGCCTTGATACTCAGCATGCCGTTTTGACCCGCTTCATCCCCGGCTCCACCGCCTTTGTGAAGAGCAGCCCGGCCAGAAGTCCTCCGATAACCGGAGAAAGTATGTAGACCCAGAAGGCGCCTCCCGCCGCATCCGGAAAGGACCAGGCGCCCCAGCCGAAAATCAGTGCGACGAACCGCGGCGCAAAGTCGCGGGCGGGATTCAGCCCGGCCTGCGTGAGGGGCGCGATCAGGCACTGGACAATCGTCACCGTCAGCCCGATGTAGATCGGCGTGACGCAGCTGGTCGGTTTTCCCACATTGGCGTCCTCCGTCAGCGAGAAGATCGCGTAAACCAGAATGAACGTACCAATCATCTCAGCCGCGCAGGCGATCCCCATCGGAACCGCCGCGGAACTGCCCGGCTGCATATAATATTCTCCGAAAATCTTCGCGGTCGTCACAGACTCAAAGGTTCCTCTCGTAATGCCGTTTGTCATCTCATACTCCCGGATCGACGGTCCGAACAGCAGGTAAACCACAAGCGCTCCGGAAAACGCGCCGAGAAACTGTGCCGAAAGATAAACCGGAAGCTTCGACACCTTCATGCGGCCCGTTGCAGCCATCGCGACGGAGACCGCCGGATTGAAATGGGCGTTGCAGATGGCCCTTGTCATGTAAATACACAGTGTGATCGTCGTGCCCCACACGATCGCGATCTGAAACTGTCCGACGAGGGATCCGAACAGGACACTCACGGCGACCGTTCCGCATCCGAAAAGAAGCATCAGAAACGTCCCGAGAAACTCACCAAAAAATTCATTTTTTCTGTCCATCGTGTCTCCTCTCGCTGTTAAGCACCATGACCGGTCTCCACTGGTGATCCGATTCTTCTGTTCAGCTCCGCGCGCTGCACTCCTCGATGGCCTCACGGATCGCCTGATCCAGTTCCGCCTTCGTCGGGATGATGGACTTGTATTTCAATTTTCCGTTGATATACAGAGACGGAAGATTCGGCACGCCCATCTTCACGCATCTCGCCACATTTTCCTTGTAGATATACTTATACTCGACCATATCGATGGCGTCTCCGAATGTATCCTTCGCCGCGTACGCCGCGCCCATCATGTATCCGCACGCCGCGCACTGAGCGGAATCCAGCGTGAAGACTTCTACGAGCGGCTTTTTCAGCTTGTCGTACTCGGGGAGAACGACGCCGGATGTATCGACCTCCGCCGCCTGATAGTTCTTGACCATCTCGCGGACCGCATCCGTCTCCTGCGCCGCCTGGGCGATACCGATGACGTTCTCGACCGGCGTCGCATAGGGCATGTCGCAGCCCGGAGCGAGAATATAATTCTTCTTCACCGGGATGGAATCCAGCATTTCCACCGCGCACTTCATGTTGTCCTGCTGATTTCCGAGAAGCATAATCGAAGTAAGCGGAATGTTGCCGCCGATCACCACGTTGTACTTCTGGCAGATATCATACGCGGCCTTCAGATCAACATTCTCATCGATGGAGATGGAATCCGGATGGGTCTGGCACATCGCCTCGATATTTCTGGTTGCATCGCCGCAGACGAAGAAGGAGGAAAATGCACCTTTGCTGCGGACATACTCCATGAGTTCCGTGTACGGACCGGTCATGTACTGCTCAAAATGATCTGTGGAAATCTGGGAGATCAGCGGGTCCACGAAGGCGATAACATCCATGCCGGCTTCGATATAGTAATCGGCCATCCGCATGCAGACACGCTTCGTGAAGTCAAACAGCTCCGCCACCTCATCCTCGAAATCGTACATATCCGTGAACAGATTGTTGCCCCGCAGATGTGAAGCCAGTGTGAACGGTCCGCAGATGAGACCGTACAGCGCTGTCGTATCGCCCACCGCATCCTTCATCTTTTTCATAACATCAAGGACGTACGGGATCCGGCCGTCGGTCTTTTTCGGAATCGCTTCGTCACCCGGAACCTCCGCGGGCTCCTCGTCGCTCCCGTCGAGAGGATGTGTGCTGACAGAAGGCGGGCAGTCGTCCGCCCACACGAGACCGCATCCGAGGCACTCCGCCTCAATCTGAAGATCGAAAATCACCGGCTGTCCGTCCGGTTTGTAAAGGCGGTTGACTTCCATCAGCGATTCGAACGCCTTGTCGGCATCCGTCAGCATTTCCGTAGCGGTGTACCCTTTCAGAGATCCCGCATGCACACCGGCGAACGGAACCCACGGAGCACGCTCCACTTCCTCGTGTTTCAGTGTTCTAATCAGCAGATCTTTCATTCCCCATATCCTCCTCTGTGATATGCTTATTCTATTAGCCGCCTTCTGCATGCGGCTCATCGTTCTTTCTGGTTTGATGATAAAGTTTTTATCTATGCAGAGCAATACTTATAAATGCTCTCAAATATCAATATCTTGCTATCTCAATTCTGTTTCCCGAAGTGCTTATCGTTATACTCATGCACCGCGTGGAACGCAGCCCAGATATTCTCCGCTCTTGTGTCCCCGACGATATTGTGAATGGTGTTGAAGACGTATCCGCCGCCTTTGGAAAGAATCGGAAGACGCTCTGTAACCTGCGCCGCCACTTCTTCCGGCGTTCCGGACGGAAGCGTGTGCTGGGTATCGACACCGCCGCCCCAGAAAACGAGCCGGTCGCCCCACTTATCCTTGAGCAGCTGCGGATCCATGCCCTTCGCGGAGAGCTGAACCGGATTGACAATATCAACCCCCATGTCGGCGATGTCATCCAAAAGCGTCGTAATCGCCCCGCACGTGTGAATATAAGTCTTCCAGTTTGTATTCTTGTGCACCCAGTCACAGACGCGCTTATAATAGGGCTTGTACAGCTCCTCGAACAGATCCTTCGACATGAACGGCCCGTTCTGCGTGCCGAAATCCGTCCCGCTGATCCAGACAATCTGAATCCGGTCGCCGACCGCGTCCTTGTAGATCTGCAGGTTCTTCAGCATATATTCCGTCTGCATCTCGAACACTTCCTCGACGTACTCCGGGTACATCAGCTGCGCGGCAACCCAGTCATCAAACTTGCGGATGCCCTTCGGATGCTTCTCAAACGGCGCGGGAATCGCGCCGGCATCGCCGAATCCCGCTCCGGCCAGGTTCCCGATGACCGCGTACTCCGTCTCATTATAGAGACGTTTCGATTCGTTCTCGTAATACTTCGCCGTCTCGTCACTCATCACCGAGAAGAAATTTTCGAAATCCTCACGGGGCGTCAGGTTGTCCTCATCGTATTCCGGCGCGCGGTCGATGATATTGAAGAAATAGCCCTGATCCAGCATTTTTACGGAACGCGGCGCGCTGCGGTCGCCCTGCGGATACATGTAGATGCTGCCGTCCGGGTCGATATCCCATTCATTGCCGGCGTTCAGAAGACACGGGGTGCCATCCGGCATGATGAATCTCTTTTTCTTTCCGGTGTCCGGGACGCCCATGCTGTCTTCCGGGTGATTCATGCCGATTACATCCGATTTCATGATCCGACGGAGATCCTCGTCGACCACGCCCAGCATCTGGATCACCTCAAAAATATCCACATCTTTCTTCGGAAGTCCCAGATAATCTCTCAGACGATAGAGGGCGCAGGCATTGATGCCCGTCTGCCCCGTGGCGCCGAAATCGATCGGAATCCGGTCCGGCTCTTTATGATTGATTGCTGCGATGACACGCTCTCTTGAATTCATGATGATCCTTCCTTTCCTTTTTTTGCAAATAAACGTTTTCACATCCCGTTTCGTTCTGATTGACGGGTTCATTCTATTTTGTTCTAATTGATGGATTCATTATACTTTGCAGAAGACTGCGGATAAATCTTCTTACTTGCCGGGCGCTTACGATTTCTTGCTTTTTGACAGAGGCATCCGCCGATGATAAAATAATACATAATTGCCAGGAGGTCTCTATGCTCACTCAGGAAAAAGGAACCCTTTCGGGATCCGATATTTATTTTCTGGTTCCTTCCGAAAACGCGCGGAGGATGCTATATTACTCCATCGGCTGCGGTTATTTCTACACGAACGTGGATTACCACGTGAAGCGGGAGAATTACGGCTGCTATCTGCTTCTCTACATCTGTGACGGGGAACTGTATGTCCGTTCGGAATCGAAAACTGCCACAGCCAGAGCCGGGCAGATTGTCTTCCTTGACTGCCATGCTCCGCATGAATACCGCACGCTGAATCACTGCGAATTCGTTTGGACTCATATCGACGGCGCGAACACCGCCGGTTTCTACGAACAGTGTTTACAGAAAATGGGATCGTTCGTTTTCCAGAGTCCCCGCTCCGAATCAATCCGGGAGCAGCTCTTTGACATCGTCTACGCCTACCGCAACAATCAGACCGTCAGCGAGTGGCAGCAGTCTCTGAAGCTCTACTCAATCCTCATCACGGTTCTCACCGGCATGGAGCCCGGAAAAGAGGAAACGCCGTCCTATTCGGAGACGACGAACCGCGCGATCGAATACATCAGCAAAAATTACCCGAAGCCGATCACCCTCTCCGATCTCGCCGAAGAGGTCAACATGAGTCAGTACCACTTCTCGCGAAAATTCAAGCGCGAGTGCGGATACTCCCCTCATGAATACATCATTATCACAAGGATCAACCGCGCCATGTACCTGCTCAAGACGACGGATCTCCCGATCAAGACCATTTCACAGGACGTGGGTTACGAACATGTGACCACATTCTCCGCGCTTTTCATGAACCGCATCGGTCTGAGTCCCAGCGACTTCCGGAAGTATCCGTTCTGAACCGTCCGCGAAGAGGCTGCCGCACTTTACCCGAACCGACCGATCCGTCGTGTTCGGGCGCAGTGCAGCAGCCCCTTCTTAGTCTAATCACCTTCGCCGGTCATCGGTTTGCGATTCCGTATCCGGCATTCGAATTCTTCCGCATTTCCTGAATTTACTGTCCGTTTTTTCAGATAAGCGCCCGGAATATCCGGTCAGCTGTTCAGATAATCACTCAGAACATCCGGTCAGCTGTTCAGATAGCTGCTCAGCGTATCCAGTCTTTCCTGTGCGTTGTCCTTTGTGATGATCTCAGAGCCGGAATCCGTGAACCGGTCGAGCTTCACGCCGTCAACCGCCTTGACCGCGGCTTCCACCGCCTTGTATCCCATTCCGTACGCTTCCTGAGCGACCGAGATGTAATTTGTGTACGTTCCATCCGCCATCGCCTGGCACGCGGATTTGTCACCGTTGAATCCGAGGAACACGGTATTTTTATACGCCTCGTTTCCGGCCGCGGTTCTCGCCGCCGCCATCGCCATATCGTCATTGTTCGCCGCGACGATCGCGATGCCTTCCGGATGGGTGGACATGATGCCCTCCATAGCAGCTACCGCCTTGTCAGCCGTGGTGTCTGCGTACTGTACCTCGTTCTCCAGAAACTCACCGCCGGCCTCATTGACTCCCTTTTTGTATCCGTTCATTCTCGCGGTGCATGTCTCATCGCCCTGTACTCCGGCGATTTCGATGCACTTGATCTCATCCCATCCGAGATCCTTCGCCATCTGAACCGCTGCCTTCCCGCCGGAAGCAGCCGCGTTTTCATTACCGGTCCCGACGAAGCTCGCAATGTAATCCGCATTGATATCGGTATCAACCGCGAGGACCGGGGCCGTCGCATCCTTCATAACCTGTGCGACGGAATCGGACTGAAGCGGCGCGATCACATACGCGTCATAGTCCACCGCCAGATCCGTCGTCAGCATATTCGTCTGTTCGTCAAAGGCGGTCTCGGAGGTCGGTCCCTTGACATCGACCTGCACGCCCGGATGATCCGATGCGTACGCATTACACCCCGCTTCCACATACTGCCAGTACTCCGCGGATAGTGTTTTCAGCACGACATCAATTTTGTAACTGTCCTTCGCCGGCGTGTAATCTCCGCCGCTGCCGGAGGACACTGCAGAGGATGACGCGGATCCGGATGCGGCCGGCTCCGACACAGAAGAAGCGGCCGATGACTTCGCCGATGCGGACGACGCGGAATCGGACGCGCCGCCGGAAGAAACGCTGCCGCCGCATGCCGCGAGCGACGCTGCCATGGCTGCCGTTAACAGAACTGCAAATCCTTTTTTCATACCCTTTCTCCTTTGAATCATTACTGCCCCCCGGAGTTACCGGCTCCGGCGGGTTTTGCTACACGGGAGATTTTTCCGGAATTCTCTTTTTAAAAAATCCGGTCTAATCTCCATCTGATGATTCAATTATAGGGGAAAACGAAAAAAGCCTGAATCAGCATGATTGCCAATCGCTTTTGATTTCTTGCTCTGCAGACGCAATTTTCAATAAGTCAGATCATTCAAAATTCTCCTGGTACTATTCTGTTTATTGTCTATTTTGCCGAAATATGTACAGATTTATTGTGTGATATGCATGATACGAGGTTCCGACTCCTCCGGTCAGACCGGAATGCAGCCGGAAAGTGTTCCCTTAAAGTGGATAACTTCAAGAAAAAATGCGGCCGGAACGTCCTTTTCAACCGGAGGTGCGGACCCTGCTCTCCGGCTTCATCCGTCTGAACAGCGACCCACCCACCAGGCATAAAAGCACGCCGATAATGATGAACGCAGCTCCCGCAGTGAATGAGAGCCCGACTGTTTCATGGAAAAAAATCACACCCATGACAGTCGATGTCAGCGGCTGAACCGGGTAGAGCGCAGAGCAGCTGCTCGCCGGAAGAACTGCCAGTCCCTGATTCCACAGAATGTAGCTGATGCCGGTGCAGAAAACACCAAGATATAAAAGACCGGCGATCACGCCGCCGTTGATATGGATCGCCGAATGCGTGACAGCATGCTCGATAACCGCAAGTGCAAATTCACAGACCGCCGCTACGCCGATGGCATCCCGCGTGATGACGAGCGGATTGTAGGTTGCAAGCCCCTGACGGGTGATCACAGATACAAACGACCACAGAAGAACCGATGCCAGCGACATCAGGATGCCGGGCAGATTGATCGTTCCTCCGGTTCCCAGAATCAGATAGACGCCAAATACCGCGAGAAGAATGCCTGCGATTTTGCTTCCCGTCAGTTTCTCATGAAGAACCGGTACCGCCATAAGAGAGATGGCAACCGGATTCAGCGAATTGATAAGCGATGCCATCGAAGAACCTGCGTATTTTGTCCCCATCAGCTGGACGCCGACACCGATCGCATAACCGACTGCACCCATGATGATGACATATCTCCATCCTCTTCTGTCTATCTTCGTCTTCCGCCCCTGATCATCCGTGCCGTCGGAATTCCATTTCCGGCTGCCGGCCCTCACAATCACGCTGAGGGCGGCGAACGCGATCACAAAGCGGCAGAACATGACGGCAAAGGTCGGCATATACTTCAACACGACGGAACTGACTACATAGAGGCTTCCCCATAAGAAAAATACGATAATGAGCCCGATATAAGCTGATGCGTTTTTTTTCACAACGAATCCCTCCAAATCATTTTTCCGTTTTCAATGCTAGCACATTCTGATTGAAACCGCGCGGAAGGATTTTTTTAATACGCTGCAGGAAGACTTCAGATATGATATGGGACGTGGAATTTGCCAGGATCGGATTCGCGCTGCACCCGCGTGGCTGATGCAGTGCGAATCGACGAATGATTACTTCTTTACTGCTGCGTGCCGGTATCGAACTTATACCCCATGCCCCAGATGGTTTTGATCAGATCACCTTTATCGCCGAGCTTGCTGCGCAGCTTTTTTACATGGGTATCGATTGTGCGCGCATCTCCGTAATAATCGTAATTCCAGACATTGTTCAGGATCTTCTCCCGGGAGAGCGCGATGCCCTGATTCTGCAGGAAATATGTGAGCAGTTCAAATTCTTTGAAGCTCAGTTCCATCGGCTTCCCGTCGACCGTCGCCGTGTGTGCGGACTGATCGATGCGGATGCCGCCCGCCTCAAGAATTTCCCCTTCCCCGTACTGGTTCGTTCTCCGGAGAATTGCCTCGACGCGGGCCACAAGAATCTTCGGGCTGAACGGCTTCGAGATGTATTCGTCTACGCCGAGATCAAATCCGAGCAGCTCGTCGTTCTCACCGCCCTTCGCGGTCAGCATGATGATCGGGACTTTCGAATCCCGCCGGATCTCTTTTACGACCTCCCAGCCGTCCATCTTCGGCATCATCACGTCGAGGATAATCAGAGCGATATCCTTCTGTTCATAGAACAGATTGAGCGCCTCTTCGCCGTCCCCGGCCTCGACCACTTCAAAGTCCGCCTTCACAAGAAAGTCATGAACGAGCTTGCGCATTCTCGCTTCATCGTCAACTACAAGAATTTTCAATCGATCCATATATCTCCTCACCTCTGTCAAATCGATTCCGGACAGAATCTCACAATCTCATGTAATCATATAAAATTTTTTCCGCACGCGCAAGATACTTCACGCATACGAAAAAAGGACGAAAAAATGACGGAGACGCCCCTGCACGCCAGGGTATCTCCCCCGCCCTCCCTGTCTGAAGGATGCTGTTTCGCCGCGCATTTATGTGAATTTAACATGAATTTTACACGAAATTAACTAAAATAAAACGCCGGGCAGGTTGTATACAGGAAATATGCTGTGATAAAATCAGTCTAACAGAAACGCAGGGCGGACTTAAAAGCAAACCGTCCGAAATGATTTATGCGTGTTCTGCAGAGGGAGGAAAACGGAATGGGAATTGTCATTATTGTCCTGATTGTGATCTGCCTGATTATTGTATTTTCCAATGTACTGATCGTGCCGCAGGCGCAGGCCTTTGTCATCGAGCGCCTCGGAAAGTTCAAGGGCGTCTGGGACGCCGGGCTCCATCTGAAAGTGCCGTTCATCGAAAAAGTCATCCGAAAAGTTTCGCTCAAGGAGCAGGTGCTCGATTTTCCGCCGCAGCCGGTCATCACGAAGGATAACGTGACGATTTCGATCGACTCGGTCGTCTTTGCGCGCGTCTTTGATCCGAAGCTCTACACTTATGGTGTGGAGAATCCGATGAGCGGTCTGCAGAATCTCTCGGCCACCACTCTTAGGAGCATCATCGGAGAGATGGAGCTGGACGCGACACTCTCCAGCCGGGATGAAATCAACGGAAAAATGCAGGCCATCCTCGATGAGGCAACGGATCCCTGGGGGATCAAGGTCACGCGTGTTGAAATTAAAAACATCGCTCCCCCGAAAGAAATTGAGGAGGTCATGACAAAGCAGATGCGTGCGGAGCGTGAACGAAGGCAGACGGTGCTGGAGGCGACGGCGCATCAAGAGGCAGTCGTCAGCCGTGCGGAAGGCGACAAAAAAGCCAAGATTCTTTCCGCGGAAGCGGAACGGGATGCGCAGATTGCGCTAGCGCAGGGCCGTGCCAAGTCGATTGAACTGGTATATGAAGCGGAGGCCGATGGTATCCGCAAGCTGAACGAAGCGCGGATCTCGGACAATGTTCTGAAGCTCAAGGGGCTTGAAGCGCTGAAAGATGTCTCGAACGGCCGTGCGACAAAAATTTATATGCCGTCGGATCTCACAAATCTCGTGGCATCGCTCGGTGTCGCTGGCGAGGCGCTGGGCATCGGCGACGCGATGCCGGTGGATAAAACGACGAAGCCGAAACCGGCTACCAAGGCGGATCCGTGCATCCGTCCAACCACCTCCGCAGGCGGGCGCGATGCCGCGGCGACGACGGCAGCGATTCAGGCCTCCGTCGCGCAGGACGGGCACAGGGCGGACGACCCTGCTTCTGCTCCGGATGCGGATTGAATTTGAGCTGAATTTGACAAACGGCTTCTGCTGTGTTAGTTTAAGAGCATATACGAACCGCAATCATCGTTATTATCAAACCGGGCTAGTACTGGTTTCGACGGGGATTCTGCAGTTCGGGAAGCCATCCGCGGACTCCGGTCACCGCGTAAAATTCCGGAACTTAAATATAAACGCTAATAACGATAATTACGAATTAGCTGCAGCCTGAGTGCTGCATGTCGGTGCCGCAGGTTCCCGCGCCTGTGACTCCGGCATCAAATAAGGCGGGGCACTTTTTTCTCAAAGCTTTGCGAGTAAAAAAGAT
>ONLT01000032.1 GCA_900318755.1 uncultured Eubacteriales bacterium | reverse complement strand
CACGGCACGTATGGTCAGCCGCTGGCGCTGTCCGGTCCCGCTGATCGGTCTGACGACGTCGAAGCGGACATTCTACAAGCTGGCCCTGAGCTGGGGCGTCACACCGTTGCTGTCTGACGAATTTGAATCGCTGGACGTGCTCCTTTACCACGCGAGGCAGCAGGCTGCCGAACTGCTTGATTTGAAAGACGGCGATACGATCGTGCTGACCGGAGGACCGGTCAGGGAACGCGGCGGCACGAACATGATCAAGCTCGAAACGGTGAAAAGAGGGACACGTCAGTGACAGCATCCGGTGCCTGCTTCAGTGTAGTCCGGGGCATTGAAACGTGCGCCCCGGATTGTTTTATGTTGTCCCGTTATGATTGATTCCGCGGCGGCTGTAAAATAAGTTTGTCGGGGTTTGTTTGCGTGAAGCGGGAGGAAACACCAATTTCCAGATTTCGTTTTTTTCATAAATGGAAGTTCGCGAGGAGCATCCGGATGCGGATCATGCTGCTTCTTTTCGTCATGGGAATCGTTCCTGCGATTATCATCGAGGCGGTCATGGTTCAGACGCAGGAGGAGCGCGCCGTGTCCCAGCGGACAATTACGGTTCAGAACCAGTGTGCGATTCTCTGTGATCAGCTGGCCAATCTCGGGTATATCGAGAATCCCTCGTCGGAGGTGGTCGACGGAGAGCTCAGCATTCTGACGAATATCTACGGCGGCCGCATCATGATTGTCAACCGCGATTACAAGGTGATCAAGGATACGTTCAAGCTGGATCAGGGCAAGTACATTCTCTCCCAGCGGGTGATCGACTGTTTTAACGGCGACGAGACGAGCCGCTACGACAAGAAAAATCAGTATATCGAGATGGCGCAGAAAATCGCCTCGCCGGATGAGAAGGGGAGCGGCGATGCATGCGGCGTCATGCTGATCAGCGTCTCGACGACGGAAATTCAGGTGACAAAAGATCTGATGGAGCAGAGGGGCATTCTGGTTCTCACGGTCCTGATCGCCGCGATTCTTGTGCTCGGTTATTTCCTTTCGGGGCTTCTCGTCAAACCGTTCCAGAAGATCAGCAGCTCGATTGAAGCCCTGGCAGACGGATATGCGGAAGAGACGATTTCGGTTCCGGATTATCTCGAGACGGAGATGATCACGAACGCCTTCAACCGGATGATGCGCCGGATCAAGACGATGGATGATTCCCGCGAGGAGTTTGTGGCGAATGTCTCCCACGAGCTGAAGACGCCGATGGCGTCGATGAAAGTCCTGGCGGATGCGCTGAACAGCCAGCCGGACGCGCCGGTGGAGCAGTACCGCGAATTTATGCAGGACATCTCAAAGGAAATTGACCGGGAAAATCAGATTATCACGGATCTGCTGTCTCTGGTGAAGATGGACCGGAAGGCGCAGGATCTGAACATCGAGACGGTTAATATTAACGATCTTCTGACGCTGATCATCAGGCGTCTCAAGCCCCTCGCGGAGAAAAAGAACGTGGAGTTGATTCTTGAAAGCTTCCGGCCGGTCAACGCGGAGATCGATCAGACGAAGATCGCGCTGGCGTTCACGAACATCATCGAAAACGCGATCAAGTACAATAAACCGGAGGGCGGATGGGTCCGGACCTCGCTGAACGCGGACCACAAATATTTCTATGTCACGATCGCAGATTCCGGTATCGGAATTCCGAAGGAATCGGTCGATCACATATTTGAACGGTTCTACCGCGTCGACAAGAGCCATTCGCGTGAAATCGGCGGCACGGGCCTCGGCCTGGCCATCTCAAGAAGCGCGATCGTGCTGCACCGGGGAGCCATCAAGGTCTACAGTGAGCCGGGCGAGGGGACGACGTTTTCGATCCGGGTGCCGCTGGTGTACATCGCCTGAAAAAACGAGACGGAATCATTATGAAGAAAAGAATTATGGCAGTGCTCTTCGCCGTTCTCCTCGCACTGGAACTGGGCGGATGCGGCGTCAGAGAGGCGGCCGAGAGCACGAAAACTCCCACAATTAAATATTACGTCTATTACATTAACGGGGCCGGCGATCAGCTCGTCTCAGAGCGGTACCGGCCGGAGAGCCTGGAGCCGTCCGATATGATCCGGGATCTTCGCGACCGCTGTTCTGAGGAAAGCGCCTCAAACGAGAATCTTCAGCCGCTTCTTTCCGACGGACTGCAGATCAGGAGCACGGTTGTGCGGGACGGCGTTCTGTATCTGAACATGAATGACAAATACAGCAGCCTCGATACCGCAAGGGAGCTTCTGGTGCGCGCAGGTCTTGTGAAGACGTTTTCGCAGTGCGACGGCATCAGCTACGTTGAAATTACGGTGAACGGGGCGGCGCTGAAGGATTCGTACGGTAATGAGGTCGGCCGGATGAGCACGGACAATTTCGTGGAAAACGCGGGCCGGTCGATTCATTCGTACCAGAGCGCGGAGATGACGCTTTATTACACAAATGAATCGGGAGATGTTCTGATTCCGGAACAGCGGACCGTCTATTACAGCAGCAACGAGCCGCTGGAACGGGCGGTGATCGAGGAACTCATCGGCGGGACGACCGCGGACGGCCATTACCCGACGCTTTCGTCGGACACAAAAATTCTGAGTGTCGCCATTCAGGACGGCGTCTGCTACGTCAATCTCGACGGGAGTTTCCGGAATACGCTGCTGAACGTGCAGGAGGATGTGCAGATTTATTCCATCGTCAATTCCCTTGTGGATTCCTGCAGAATAAAGAAGGTGCAGTTCTCCGTCAACGGAAAGAGCGACGTCGCGTTCCGGAAAGAGATGAGACTGGATAAACAGTACGAGAAAAATGAAGAACTGATCCAGAGCTGAAACAGGCGCCCGGCTGACGCCTGGTGCGCGAAATCAGAGAGACTTTCTGGCACGGTGCGAACGCACCGTGCTTTTCTTATTTAAACGGTCGATACGGTCCCGCATCGGCGCTGTTTTGTTGAAAGCTCACAAAATACCGGTTGTGATCCTGTGGATTATTAGTCTCGATTGTTACTATACGAAATCATATTATTTATGCATAAAACATAAATGTTTTTTTAAATAAACAAAAAAACGGAAAAGGAGGAACATCGCAAGATGAGAAAAGCTGCAGATTACAGCGGATAAATTCGGCGTGGAATTTTTGGAGACGGGATTTGCCGGCGAATGCTCCAGAGAGGAAATCGCGCGGCTCCAGATTCTGTCAAGGGGAAACGGCTGCAGCTGTACAATCGGTCTGGGCGACGGAAAGGCGATCGATACCAGCGTCATCGCGGCCGCGCCGACAAGATTTCTGGTATCCGGTATGGGGGACGCTCTGTCCACGTATTTTGAGGCAAGAGCGAATGTGCGCTCGAAGACAAAGGTCAACGCCGGACTGCCCGTCTGCCTGGAGGACATCGGCGTTCAGTCGATTTCCGAAGATAAGCTCCGCGAAGTCGCGGAGAAGTCGTGTATCCCGGAGGAGTCCATCTATGCGATGCCCTTTGAGATCACCGTGGAAGGAGTGATGGAGGCAATTCTGAAGGCGGACCGGATGGGCAGAACCTATAAAGCGGCGCATTAACCGGACAGGAACAGATCGGAACAAGGGGGTGCAAAGGAAACGATGCGGAAAATAATGAATCGGCCGGAAACGGCAGTGATGGAGATGTGCGGAGGAATTGCGAATGCGCATCCGGCCCGATCTGGGGATCCGCGTTCCGTTCGGCGGAAAAGAGCGCAGGCGATAAGAAGGAGCTGTCTGTTTCGGATATCGCAGAGATGCTTCAGGCGGCCGTGGCCGGCGTACAGGCTACGGGCGAGCGATCCTTCGGGCGCGGTCGTGGGGGATAAGACGCTAATTGACGCGCTGGCACCCTGTGCGGACGAATGGTCGGCATGCGCGGCGGAGGACTGCGACCTGGCCGCTTCCTTTGCGAGAGCGGCGAAAAAGGCGGCAGAAGGAGCGGCGGCGACCGCAGAACACGCCGCGCGTATGGGACGGGCCGGAGCAGTCGGGGAACGGTCGATCGGATATCCGGATGCAGGCGCGTATGCTCTGGGACAGATTTTTACGGAGCTTTCAGAAATTATTGAACAGGAAACGATGGCATAAAATGATTGGAGGCAGTTTTTGATGAAGGAAATTTATATCCCGTCCACCGATCAGAAAAACAAACTGCATGTCGTGATTTACGAACCGGAAGGCGAGACGAAGGCGATCATGCAGATTTCACATGGCATGATCGAATACGTCGAACGGTTTCAGGAATTTGCCGGCTGGTTGAACCGGCACGGAATTCTGGTTATCGGCAACGATCATCTTGGACATGGAAAGACGGCAGCCTGCGATGAGGATCTGGGTTATGTAGGCGCCGGGAAGAGCAGAACCATCGTCGATGATCTTCATGCCGTGACGGTCTACGCAAAAGAACAATATGGGAAGAAGCCGTATTTTCTGTTCGGGCACAGCATGGGCTCTTTCATGGCGCGAAGGTATCTGATGACCTACGGGGAAGAACTGGACGGAGCGATTCTTTCCGGCACGGGATACACGCCGACTTCCGTGCTGAATGTTGCGGGATTTGTCGCCGGCTGGCTGAAACTGCTTCACGGGGATCGGTATCGTTCGCCCTTTTTGAAGAAACTTTCTTTCACGGGATACCTGGACCGCATTAAGAATCCGCGCACGGCGAATGACTGGCTGACCAACGATCCGGCGGTCGTTGATCGGTATAATGCAGATAAATTCTGCACCTACACCTTTACCGTCAACGGATATCAGACGCTCTTCGGCGTACTCAGATACATCCAAAAGCCGAAGAATGTAGAAAAGATTCTGAAAGATGTACCGATTCTTTTCATATCGGGTGAGGATGACCCTGTAGGAACCTATGGAGAAGGCGTAAAAAAGGTATATGAAAGCTATCAGTCCGCCGGGATCAAAGATGTAAGCATGCGTCTGTATCAGGGAAAGCGGCATGAATTGACGAATGAGATCGGCAAAGAGGAAGTGTATGAGGACGTAAAGAAGTGGATCTTTAAACAGATCGACCGCGCCGTTTAAGGCGCCAGGCGGTATTGCCAATCGACGTTGCCAATAGACGCCGCCAATTGACATTTCGCCGGAAATATTATTTCTAAGTGAAACATAGAGTATAATACACCTACCGGAAATTTCTTTGCCGGAGCGGCAGAAAGAGTGTGTGAATATGGAATTACAGTGGAAGGGACGCCATCGTTCCCTGATTGAAAAAATGATCCGGTACGGCAATGCGTATGCGTATACGTTCAGAAAGCAGAGAAGCTTTGGAACGGATACGTCATTTTCCGCGTCTCAGATTCAGACTCTGGAGTATATTCTTGAGGCGGAAGACAGTGATGAAAAGATGACCGAGATGGCGGCGCGGCTGGGAGTCAGTAAAGCGACATTTTCCAAGAACGTCAAAAGCCTCGTGGATAAAGGGCTGCTCGAAAAATTTCACTGCGAGGGAAATCAGAAAAACATTTATGTGAAGCCGACTGCCCGGGGGCGTGAGGTTTATCAGGAATACACGAAATTCATCTGTGAAAATCTGTTTGATAAAATCCTCGATATGGCGGATCAGGTGCCGCAGGAATATCTGAAGGTCATGGAAGACATGCTGGATTATTTCGCGGAGCGGCTGGTTTATTACCAGGACGATCAGAACGATCAGCCTCAGGAAAAAGTGTTTATTAAAATTGAATGACCGCCGACGTGCCGCGTATTTGCCGCGCACAGTCTCTTATGCAACAGAAAAAATCTCCGGAACCCTCGTATTTAAAGGCTTCCGGAGATTTTGGCTGGAAGGTATATCTGGTATATGGCCCTGCAGTCACCCGCAAATTCGCATAAATTCAGCATTTTTGCGGTTAGCTCTCCGCGGATTTACGCAAGAGTCAGCTACGCTTTTGCTACAGTATTTTTACTGTCTTCAACATCTGATTTTCCTGCTCGCGCATCTTCGCGGTTACATGTAGATAAATCTCTCTCGTGACTTTGCTGCCTGCATGGCCAAGTCTCCGGCTGATCGCTTCCAGCGGGACTCCCGCTTCAGCCAGCATGGCCGTATGGGTGTGACGCAGCGCATGTGGTGTCAGTCTGCGCCCGAGGATTGCCTCCGTGTTTTCGCGGAAGTACTTCGCGTACACATCGTACTTTATATATCCTCCGCCTTCATGCGGGAGAAAAAGGTCAGTCCTATATGCCAGCTTCAGCTGCTCCGCCCTTGTGAAGGCGCGTATTTTCCGGCATACGTCAAGAAGTTCATCTTGGATATATACATCTCGTACCGAAGTGTCCGTCTTTGCAGTTGAGATTACACCGGGATTTCGCGCGTAAGTTTTCGTGATATGAATCACGCGGTTATCCAGGTCGACGTCTTCGCTATTGAGCGCGATCGCCTCGCCGATCCGCAGGCCGGAGAGAATCAAAAACTCCGTAAGCAGCCGCCATCGTTCAACCCTCATCCCATCCATGAGTTTCTGGATCTCGTCGTGTTCCATGTACTTCTCAGCGTCCTTGATACGAATTGACAGATCCTTCCTTCGCTGAAGCTTGTCCAGATAAGAAATATCGGCCACAAGATCCGACCGATACGCCCAGCGCATGAGCGATTTAAAGTGTTTCAGGCGCTCGTTGTAGGTACACGCCTCCGGATCGTCCTGTGCGAAACGATCCGCGACGTACGGAGCCGTAATCCGTTCTACGAGAGTATCTGACCCGATCAGTCGGATTAGAGTGTGCATGTAACATTCTGATGATTTCGCGGTCTGGATTTTATCGACCTGCATCTGATAAGCAATTCTCTTTTCCGTCAGCTCCTGAAATGTTATCCGGTCAGGAAGTGACACTCTGGCTGTCAGCTTTGCGATTTTTTCACGGAGTTTGATCTCGGCAGCCGCTGCATCCGCCCGCTTCCCTCCGGACGATTGTATTGTTACGGACGCAATTTTGGACGCGCCGGTCATCGGATCAATATAGCGCTCAAAGTAGCGCACACTCTTGCCGGTTGCCTTTTGTTTCCACATATCGTTTCCTCCTGAAAAAAATGAGCGCAAAAATGGCGCTGTCACTTGTATCAGCGCCCCCGGAAGCGATATAATGGCAAGGTAGGTTGCCGGCGAATATCGAGTATCACATATCGTTCCGGAGACTTGGCCGTCTGGTGTTGCAGCACCGGGCGGCTTCATTATGTTTGCAGTTTTCCCATGAGCTCTTTAGGCAACCAGAAGATTGACCGAGTTTTCTCTGTGGCTCCAGAGGATGGGGGTAATATTATTTCGAAAGTGGTGAAATTCTTATCTATCATAAACCATCACCCATAAAACACTAAAGGGTCCGGAACCTTAGCTCCGAACCCTTTAGGTAGGTCGACACATCGACCAGTCCTTTAATTCGGATTTATTATATGCTTAAAAATACGAGATGTCAATCAAGTATAGCTATGTATTTTCCATGCATTTTTCATATGCGCGTGTCTCTTATTTTGCGCAATGTGCCAACGGCTCAATTCCCTGCACGTCCCCGCCGGCCAGATCGCAGTCCCCGCGGTGGATGTGGCGGAGGGCGTGATTATTCATCTTCGTTTGTCCCGTCATCTTCATCGTTTTCTTCACAGATGTTTGACGTATATACTTCCTCCGATGATAGCGACTGACGATATTCTGCTGCAGGAATGATTCTTCTGAATTCGGCAGTAGGATCAATTTCGTGCACCGCAGTTTCCAAATCATCAATGTCTACATTAAAAAATTCTTTCCTTAGATTGACTTTATTCACACGTTGATTATTGAATTTTTTATGTAATGCATCTTCAAGGGAAACCGCATCCTTTGAGAAAATAAACGAATGAACATCAAATTTGAACGGGACAGAAGCACTTCCCAGTTCATTGATGCGCTCTTCAGGATCAAATCTTCTTGTCATTCCAATCTTAAACACATGATCTCCGAACGATCCAATGTTTGAGATAATGTAAACATACCCCGCTTTTCCTTTTGCAAGATTTGCAATTTCTTCTTTTTTTGTAAAGACGGAAGAAAGGTTGGCTTCAAGTTCCAAGATTTTTTTCTTCAAAGATTCGATTTCATTATCGGAAGCATCTTCCAGTTGCTTCCTTGTCTTTTCAAGCTCATTTGTAAATTTAGCTTCTTCTGCTTCGATACGTTTCCGTTCTTGTTCAAGGGCCTTGCGCTCTTCGCGTTCCTGCCTTGCTTGTTCGCGCAGCATGGCTTGTTCTTGCTTGGCCTGTTCTCTTTTTACATAATAATTGTATTCAATCTTGACAGCATTGATGAATAGATACTCAATTTCTCCAATAAATTTAGTTAAGGTTCCCGCTATTGATTGGTTACCCGCCCCTGCGATACTTAAATATTTTCCGGTCATTTGTTTAACTTGGTCAATACACGTATCCAGCTTTTCATACTTTAAGTTCGATAAAATGTTTTGTAGTTCAGATCGTAGAGCAATTACCATCAGATTATAAATCGCCTTATTTGACTTTGTGGTGTATCTGGCAGAATATGATGATAGTAGAGCATCAATCTGCTTATCATTTTCCCGGAAAGCCTTTCTAAGACTTTTTGAATCCATACTATGAAGATGGAGCAGTACTGTCGGAGCCAGTTGTTCAGCCTCTCCAAGTAAGTGTGCGTCAACGAACTGATTTGCCGCAATAGGATCGTAAGATTTGTAAGATTCGATTGAGTTAGCCATTGCATTATATAATTCTTTTTCTCTCCGCAATTTTTTGGCTTGTAATTCGATCTGTTTATTGAGTTTTGCCAATGCATTGTTCTTATCTGCAGTTTCATTTTGTTGATTGGTAATTGTTTCCGTCAGCTTATCGCGTTCATTAGACAGCTCGTTTATCTTTCGCTTTAGATCGATATAAGTTTGACCATCAAGTTCTTTGAACTTTTGTTCCAGATCTTCGAGTTCGACCTTATACTGCTTTTTTGACTTTCCAAACAATCCCATTCTCGTACCCCTTCATTTTATAGTTGTAAAAAGTTTATTTTGTTTTATGGTACACGCCAACCATTTCTCCAACGATATGGATATTCTCCGGCTTTTCTACGATTGGTGTATAACTGGAATTACACGGTTGCAGAATCAGGTGGTCGCCTGAACGGTACAACTTTTTCAATACCGCCTCATTAGAATCTCGGAGTACCACTCCGCAGATATCTCCATCTGTGATATCTGTATCTTTCTTCAAAAACGCGATATCTCCATCCATAATGCCGGCTTCGATCATGCTGTCGCCATGAACATACAAACAACAGTCCGCTTTTATTGAATGATCGACAAAGAAGTACCCATCAAAATTCTGTTCCGTATATACACCATCACCCGCACATATTGTTCCTAGAATCGGGATGCCGTGAGCGGCTGGAACTCCAATATTTGACAAGCCCATTATTTCAACTGGGCTTACCCCAAATATTTCAGCCATCGATTTTATCTTGTCGGCAGGGATGTTAGTAATAACATCATTTTCGTACTTATAAATTGTTTGCTTTGTAGTATTGAGTTTTTTGGCAAGTTCTTCTTGGGTCATATCATGATCTAGTCGCAACTTTTTTATTATTTTCCCTTTGCCCATAGCTGCCAGTCCTTTTCTATAAAGTAACTTAATTATATTTCATAACTGGCAAAAAATCAACAAGAAATAACTTGACAAGTTTCAAAAACGGTTGTAATCTTAGTAACGTAATAAGTTACTACTTTTCACTTGATAAAGGAGGTTACAAATGGCAAACACAAACCTGCTGAAGGGCAAGATTGTTGCGTCCGGGTACACACTTAGCGAATTCGCAAACAAAATTGAGATGCCGTACACAACTTTTTCGCGGCGCATGAAATCCAGAATCTTTGGATCTGACGAAATCGAGAAAATTGCTAAAGTACTTGAACTCACAGCAGAAGAAATACGAGAGATTTTTTTTAATTAAAAAGTAACTTAATAAGTCACTGAATAGAAGGAGGTAACCAATGGACACAATAAACATTAAGTACGGTCTGAACAGAAAGGTCGATGCCCTGAACGGTATCTCGGCTCTGCTCAGAAATTCGAGCGGCAGCATGTCGGAGGATGATCTCCAGAATCTCGGCTATGCCATGAGGGAAATTCTCGAAGGCATGTATGACATGATCGGTGATCTGAGCAAGGAGGGAAGCGAATGACAGATACAGCTGAGACCAACGTTTCAGTTGCCCTGCATGGACGCGAAGAGATTCAGGAAAAATGTGAAAGAATGAGTGTCCTAAACGTCGAAATCAGAGCACTGGCAAAAGAGATTAAGTCACTGGCAAACGAGATCAATAAACAAAGATTTCGATAGAAGTGGAGAAAGAATGACGACTGACTTGTGTTCGCCCCGAACTGAATTGAACCGTAAGAGGAGGTAGTCAGATGTATCTGAAAAAATCAACACTTGCAGCTGAATATGATATCAGCGTTCGGACGGTTGAGACGTTGATTCAGCTGATCCGAAAAGAAATTGGAAAGCGGTATCCTCCAGGGTGCTGCATTCACACCGGGTATATCATCCGGGTGCGTGATGATGTCTTTGAAGACTGCTTTCTCAACCGGAGGGAGATTGAAGCCGGAACCGCGCCGGAATTCGTGCCGCATGAGCGGCACGCATGGAAAGAGCCGGCACTGTAAAACAGCGCTCTTACGACTGGCAGATCGTCGCAAGGGCATGGAAATAGCACGATTTCAGTATAACACAGGAGGGGCAAAATGGTTGCATTTATTGAAAAGGGAAAACGCCAGTATTCGATACTGCGAAACAAAAGAACCGGCGAGATTAAGCCGATCAACCCGGATCACCGGATTGGCCGGCTGCGGATCGGTGCCCTGATCGCAAAGGGATGGACGGAAGAGGGACGCATCGTCACGGCGTTGTCGATTCCGCAGATTAAGAGGGGGATGAAAGCATGACCGCCTTGGAAATCCACTGGCGGTTAGGCAAGAAATGACGCCGATGAACGTTATTCTAACGCCGGATTTAATCAAAAAATCTCGGAAGAAAACCGAGAAGAGGCTGAGAAACACACCCTCACATGGCCGGCCGGTCAACGCGAGGGCAGAAGCAAGTAAACCACTTAGTAGTATAGCACAGGAGGCTCGCTATGAAAATATCACTTGAATTTGAAAATGCCGAGAAGTTCTTCAAGGAACTCCCGAAGTTCGCAGCGCTGATCGGCTTTTCCGGAGAGTTCGCGGACTTCAGTCATGTAAAGAAGTCGGATCTCGTCTCTCTTCTGGAGAAGCCGGACCTGCCTGAGATCGTAAGCAATAAGGACGGCGTCCGCACGATCAAAGGTACGCCGGACCAGATCAGCAAAGTAAGCACCGCCGGAGATGTATCGGCGGCAGTTAAAAAGGCCGACGCTGCGGCCAAGAGAAACGAGCCGAAGGATGAGCTCGCTGAGGCGATGAACCCGCCAGAAGAGGCGCCAGAAGAAGCCACGGAGGCCGCTGAGCAGGCTCCAACAGCGGAGACAGATAAGTCTAAGGCAAAGGAAGAAAAGCCCGCAGAGAAGGCGCAGATGGCTCCAGAGAAGAAGCTCTCCGCTGCTGACCTGAAGCTCTTTGCAGCAGGACGCGCCCGCGCTGGGCATCGCGCTCAGTTGAAGGACTTGCTGGCACAGTACGGTGAGAAGTCTGTGACTGATCTCACGCAGCATCAGCCGGATAAGATGCAGGAGTTCTACAACAGGTTGAAGGAGGTCACCGATGCCGAGTAAACACGCGAGGCTTAACTGCTCCAGCTCCTCGCGCTGGATCAACTGTTCCGGAAGCATACGCCTCGGCGAGCAGTTCCCGCAGACATCCAGCATATACGCGGACGAGGGAACCCTCGCACACGCGACACTGGAGGCATTGATCAAGGGCGACGCGGAAGCATATACGCGAGTACAGAACAAGGCCATCGACTTCTACAAGAAGCATCCGGAGCTCGATGACTCCTGGGGCAGCATTAACGACAACATCGGCGAGATGAAGAACTGGCTCGACGGACAGCTTGAAGCCGAGAAGGAAAAGGATCCGGCTACACAGATCTACAGCGAGCAGCAGGTCAATCTTACTGATTACATCCCCGGAGGCTTTGGCACGACGGACGTCACGATCGCGAGGACGGGCTTCCTGCATATCGTAGATCTGAAGTATGGCAAAGGCGTCAGGGTATCCGCGCAGGATAACTCACAGCTCCGACTCTACGCTCTCGGGATGCTGGAGATGCTAGACATGATATACGACGTAAAGCAGATCCGAATGACAATCTACCAGCCGAGGATCGAGAACATCTCGACAGACGAGATCAGCGCGTCGGATCTCCGCGCATGGGGCGACGAAGTGATCCGGCCGGCCGCAAAGCTGGCGCTCACGAAAGACGCGCCATTTCACGCAGGAAGCTGGTGCCAGTTCTGTCCGGCAAGGAATACCTGCCGGGAACGTGCAGAACACAATATGGAGCTCGCCTCCTACATGGAGAAGGCAGTCCTCTCTGATAAGGAGATCGGCGAAGTCCTTGGCCGCGTAGACGAGCTTACAAAGTGGGCTGATGACCTGAAGGCCAGCGCGCTCACGAAGATCCAGGAGGGCGAAGAGATCCCAGGCTGGAAAGTAGTCGAAGGACGCAGCATCCGGAAGTTTGTCGCGCCAGAGAAAACACTGGTCTCCGTGGCGGAGAAGGCAGGCTTTGCGAAGCCGCTCCTCTATGAGACAAGGATGCTCACGCTCTCGCAGATCGAGAAACTTATGGGTAAGAAAATTTTTGCGGAAGTCATGGGCGATTATGTGGCCAAGCCTGCAGGCAAGCCAACGCTCGCACCTGAATCCGATAAAAGGCCGTCAATCGTCGGCGGCAACCCTGCGGACGTGTTCGCAGGAGAGATAGACGAGTAAACGTATTTCACGAAGAAAAGGAGAGCATCATGAAACAGATTTCTGAAACCGAGATCGTAACCGGAGAAGTAAGACTCAGCTACTGCCATCTTTTTGCACCAGCAACGCCGCAGAACTCAGCACCGGGAACAGAGCCGAAGTACTCCACCTGCATCCTGATCCCGAAGGATGACAAGAAGACCCTGAAGCTGATCAACAACGCCATCAAGGCCGCCTTCGATGCTGGCGTTCCGACAAGGTTCGGAGGCAAAGCTCCGAGAGTATGGCACAGCCCGCTCCGTGATGGAGACGAGGAGCTGGAGAACGGCAAGAAGGATCCGGAGAAGAATCCGGAGCTCGAAGGTCACTACTTCATTAACTGCTCATCAAAGCGTAAGCCGGGTCTCGTGGATCGTCGTGGCCAGGACATCATCGACTCTGAGGAGTTGAAGTCCGGAGACTATGCGAAAGTAGACATCAATTTCTACGCCTACTCGAATACCGGCAGCAATGGCGTGGCCTGCGCGATTAACAATGTCCTCAAGACAAGAGACGGCGAAGCCCTCGGAGGCGGCAGCCTGTCAGCGGCAGCGGCCTTTGCTGGCGAGTTCGACGACGAGGACGACGATCTGATCTGAGTAAGGAGGTGCTTACATGGCTGTAGAGGTAGGAATAGACATTGAAACCTACAGCTCCGCGGACATCAAGTCCGGCGCTTATGCCTACAGTGAGGCGCCGGACTTCCAGATCCTCCTGATCGGCTACAAGTTTTCCGACGAGAAGGAAGTGCACTGCATAGATCTGACACAGTACGACGACAGGAATGGCGGCGAAGAGCTGACAATGGAAGCACTGTCCGAGTCCGAGCGGCGCTTCCTGGTCGCTCTCACGGATCCGACGATAATCAAGACCGCTTATAACGCCAACTTCGAGCGGACCTGCCTGGCCAAGTGGGCTGGCCAGCCAATGCCTTCGGAGCAATGGCGTGACACGATGATCCTTGCCGTGCAGCTCGGACTTCCGAGATCGCTGGCAGATGTCGGCGCGGCCATCGGGCTACCGGAGGATCAGCAGAAGCTGAAAACCGGCAAGGCGCTGATCCAATACTTCTGCAAGCCGTGCAGGCCGACAAAGTCAAACGGCGGCCGGACCCGCAATATGCCGGAAGACGCACCTGAGAAGTGGCAGCTCTTTATCGAGTACAACAAGCAGGACGTCATTACAGAGCAAGCGATCCTTAATAAGATCGGCAAGAAGAATCGACCGGTCTCGAAAGAAGAGAAGCTCTGGGACACAGATCAAGACATTAACGACAGGGGCGTCCTTCTGGACACCGACCTCGCTCAGAAGATCGTAAGCTACAACGCGCAGCACCAGGAAGGCCTCCTCGCTGAAGCCAGGGAGATCACAGGGCTCGACAATCCGAACAGCCTGGCACAGCTCAAGCCATGGATCCAGAGCCACGGGATCGAAGCCGAGAGCCTCACAAAGGCCGTGATCGCTGACCTCTTGGCCAGCGATCTGCCGGATGACGTGCACCGGGTCCTCGAGATCAGGCAGTCACTTGGTAAGACATCCGTTAAGAAGTACCAGACGATGCTCGACATCGCCTGCCCGGATGGCCGCGCTCGCGGGATCATGCAGTTCTACGGCGGCCACACTGGACGCTGGGCTGGCAGATCCTTGCAGCCGCAGAATCTGGCACGGAACACGATGGACGACAGAGAACTGGACGGGGCACGTGCGCTCATTAAAACAGGCGACTTCGACACGCTGGAGCTCCTTTACGGAGATCCGTCGGATGTCTTCTCCCAGCTGGTCCGCACCGGGTTCATCCCGTCGCCGGGCAACCGCTTCGTGGTCAGTGACTTTTCGGCTATAGAGGCAAGAGTTATCGCCTGGGTGACTGGCGAGGGCTGGCGTCTGGATGTTTTCCGCAACAACGGCGACATCTACTGCGAGTCGGCAAGCCACATCTATCACGTCCCCGTCGTAAAGCATGGAATCAACGGCGAGCTCAGGCAGAGAGGCAAGGTCGCAGAACTGGCACTCGGCTACGGCGGAGCGGTCGGAGCGATGAAATCGATGGATACGACAGGCTCCGTACCGGAGGAGGAAATGGGCGAGATCGTCCAGCAATGGCGGTCAGGGTCTCCGCATATCGTGCACTTCTGGCGGGATATCGAGAGGAAAGCGATCAACTGCGTACAGGGCAATGGCCCGCAGGTAATCAAGCTCAAGCAGTACGATCCGGAGCGGGCAAGGCTTAACGAGCAGGCAACCGGAGCGCCGGAGGGAAGCTACAGCGAGTTCTTTGACGCTGGTGTCGCTCCGCTAAAGCTCCATATGCAGGTGATCGGTGGGACGCCTGTCCTGCGGATCACTCTCCCCTACGGCAGAGACATCTCCTACTGGAATCCCATCGTTAAGGACTCAGATATGGGCAGAAGGCTCACCTACATGAGCCAGAATCAGACGACCAGAAAGTGGGAACGCACGGAAACCTACGGCGGAAAGCTCACGGAGAACGTGGTTCAGTCAATCGCCCGCGACTGCCTGGCCGAGAAGATGATGATGCTGGAAGCTAAAGGCTATCACGTCGTCTTCCACGTCCACGATGAGATGATCTTCGACGTACCAAGATCTGACGAGGGCGCGGCCAAGGTGATCGACGATGCGATGGCTGCACCGATCGACTGGGCGCCAGGTCTGCCGCTTAAAGGCGGCACATATGAATGTGACTTTTACCGTAAGGATTAAATAAGTTATCCACATGATTGTGGACAAGTAAAGGAGAAGTAAACCATGAAACAATATGACGATGATACAAGGATCATTGAGGCGCTTAAGGCATTCGAAAAGCGTGAGCACAAGGCCACGCTGATTCAGAACACCGAGCGCTATACGATTATTGACTGGCGTCAGGAAAATGGATCCGGCGAGTACTACGTGAATTATATCATCGACAAAAAACGCGGATCTCTCATTATCTCAGGCGATCTCGGAGACTGTATCGCCACCTGGTACAACCGAAACAGCGTGCACAATATCGCGCGGTACATTAACAGCATCGGTTACTTTATCGGTAAGTTTCAGTGCGCCTCCGACTGCTACGACTACGACGAGGACGACATCCTGGAGGATATCGAAGACGAGTTAAAGGATGCGGGCGTCGAGCGCACCGAGGAGTTCGAAGATGACTGGGACGACTTTACAAGCGACTTCGGCGACGACGTCTACAGAGACGGCTTCCATCCGAGCAGTGACAAGACCGAGTTTCTTGAGGCCTATCTCGGATCAGACTGGTGGGAAGGCGCGAGTACCTGGGGCAGGAGAATCAACGGCCGCGTGTTCCTCTGGGTAGCAGGTCTCAACATGGCGGTCGAGCAGCTCGACGCTGCCGGACTTCTGACAAAGGAAGACTAGATGGATAAGCAGGACATTATCTCGCTGTGTACGGCAATCGCGGACGAACGTATCCCGTTCAGTAAAAGATTGAACTACAACAGGCGGGAACAGGAAAGCATGATCGGCTTTAACCATGGGCTTACGAGAGCAATGAACATCCTCATCCAGCGGCTCGCAGTATCAACAGAGGATATTCAGGACATCGTCAAGGTAATCCAGCCGATGCTGCGGGACTTCAAGGAGGACGGGTCAATCAATGACGGAAGTAGGGAGGCCACCTAAATGTCAGCAGTAATAGCAATGAAAGATAGGACTGTAGCAGGACTTCGGACGGACCCTAAGCTGTGGATCTCGACGGGCCGCAGCCGCTTCGAAACGTCATGGAAAAATGAGGAGTGGCGTTGGAGCAAGCTCCTCGGAAGACTGAAGACACCGACCATCACACAGGAGTCACAAGCCGAGTATATGGCCATGACGAAGTCAGAACAGGACAAGATTAAGGACACCGGCGGCTTCGTCGGTGGCGTTCTGAAAGATGGCCGGCGTAAAGCGGACACGGTGTCCCTGCGCAGCATGATCAGCTTCGACCTGGATAATGCTCCGACGGACTTTGTGGACCGGATGCTTATGGAAGAGCCGGTCGCGTGGTGTATCTACTCCACGCACAAGCACAAGCCCGCGAAACCGAGACTCAGGATGCTGATCCCACTCTCCCGGAACGTAAGTCCGGAGGAGTACGAGGCACTGGGGCGCAAGCTCGCGGAAGAGATCGGCCTTGAGTTCTTCGACTCCACGACCTTCCAGCCGTCACGTCTTATGTACTGGCCATCATGCAGCAGAGACGGCGAGTATGTCTTCGAATATCACGACGACGATCTGCTGGATCCGGACGTCTACCTCGATAAGTATGAGGACTGGCGAGACACGTCACAGTGGCCAACCTGCCCGGACGAGGTCAGAGTCCAGAAAAAACGGGCCGAGAGGCAGCAGGATCCTACGAAGAAGAAGGGACTGGTCGGCGCGTTCTGCCGGACCTACACCGTGCCGGAAGCAATCGCGGCCTTCCTGCCGGATGTATATCATCCGACAGAGAAGGATGACAGATACACATACGCAGCCGGCAGCACATTCGGAGGACTGGTCGTCTATGATGACGGCCTCTTCTGCTTTTCCAATCACTCGACGGATCCGGCGCACGGCCTGGACCTTAATGCCTTCGATCTCGTCCGGATCCACCTGTTCGGCCGCGAGGACGATGACGCGAAGCCGGGGACGCCGACCACAAAGCTCCCGTCGTATAAGAAGATGCTGGATCTCGTGGACCAGGACGACGCCTGCCGCAAGACCATCGATGCAGAGCGCCAGGAGGAGCTGGCAAGTGTCTTTGAAGGCGAGACCGATGACGAGGAAGACGACAACTGGAAGGAGAAGCTGCACACGACAAAAGGCGTCGTGCAGGCGGACATCTTCAACTTGCGACTGATCCTCATGAAGGACCAGAAGCTCGCGGGCATCCGCTACAACGAATTTACACAGACAATCGAAAACGCGGAACCGGCGCCCTGGGAAAACGGGGACGGGATCTGGAAGAACTCAGACGACTCAGGACTCAATATGTACTTATCCCTGCACTATCAGGACTTCAAGCGACAGGACATCCAGGACGTACTCACGCAGGTGTCGCTCGGCCGCCGGTTTCATCCGGTGCGCGACTATCTTAATGAGCTGCCTGAGTGGGACGGCAAGGAGCGCGCTGAGACAATCTTTATCGACTACCTGGACGCGGATGACAATGCCTATGTCAGAGGCGTTACGCGGAAGTGGCTGCTCGGTGCGATCGCCCGGATCTTTAGGCCGGGCGTCAAGTTCGACTGGTGCGTCACACTGACGGGGGATCAGGGCATCGGCAAAAGCACAATCGCGGGAAAGCTCGGCGGCGCGTGGTTCTCGGACAACCTGTCCTTCGACGACATGCGGGATGAGAAGACCGCCGGCGAAAAGCTCCGCGGGGAGTGGATCCTCGAGATCGGAGAACTTAAAGGCCTCCGGAAGACAGACGTCGAGTCCGTGAAGTCCTTTCTCTCTCGTCGTGTGGACAAGTACAGGCCAGCGTATGCAAAGCGCGTCGAGCAATACAAGCGATCTTGTGTGTTTATCGGTACCGGCAACAACATCGACTTCTTGAAAGACCCGACTGGCAGCAGACGCTTCTGGCCGGTGCACTGTAAGAGGAAGCGGAACGACCCGAAACGAGGAGCCTGGGACATCGACGCGAATGAGATCGCGCAGATATGGGCGGAAGTCAAGACATGGTATGACAAGGGCGAGAAGCTGGAGCTTACTAGAGAAGTGAAAGCGCTCGCAGAGATCAGCCAGGAAGAGGCAACCGAGCAGGACGACCGCGCCGGCGTCGTGAGCATCTATCTCGATACTCTCCTTCCGGAAAACTGGCCGGACATGGATCTCGATGCCCGCCGGATCTGGCTTTCCGATACAGAGCACCAGGAGGGCACGGTCGAGCGTACCGAAGTCAGTGCAATGGAGATCTGGACGGAGTGCTTTAGAAAGCCTGCTGCCGATAAGCGAAGAAGCGACTCGGACGACATCACACGGATGCTGAAGCAGCTCGGATGGACTTATGACGGAACGCGAAAGCGACTTCCGATCTACGGTCAGCAGGGGGTCTTTGAGAGAGGAAAAAGCCGTGAATAGCCCTCTTTTTTAAGGCAAAACGCTATTCACACTTATTCACAGAAGTCCGTGAAAAGCGTTTGCTATTCACAGCGCTATTCACAGCGCTATTCACAGCGGAAATCCTTATATTTACTGGGTTTTTACTATTCTATAGCTACTATGAATAGCTAAATAGGTAAAAAGACTTTTTTAGAGCATATAGATATTAAAGGGTAAATATACACTTAAAACCACTATATACAGAAAGATATGGATTCTGAAGGAGCTATTCACACATGCGAGAGAAAGAAATTGAGCAGATCCTCGTACAGGGGATCAAGGATCTGGGCGGTGTCGCTTTTAAGTTCGTATCACCGGGCAATGACGGTGTGCCGGACCGACTGATCGTCATGCCGGGCGGAAGGGTATGCTTCGTCGAGCTGAAGACGGAACGCGGGCGGCTTTCGGGGCTGCAAAAGACACAGATCCGGAGACTGAGGACTCTCGGTCAGTATGTTGCCGTGTTGTACGGCGCGTCTGACGTGCGGGCTTTTCTGGTGGATATGGGACTCGGCTTTGCCTGGTCGGCCATGAAAGCAGGCCTGTGGGACGTAGAGCCGTCCGGACAGAAGGGAGGTGATGCCCAATGAAGTTCATACCGCACGACTACCAGAAGCGCTGCATTGATTTTATTCTTGATCATCCGGCAGCGGGGCTGTTCCTGGATATGGGCCTCGGCCAAGCAAAACGGTGATTACGCTGACGGCGGTGCAGGATCTTATGTACGACCGGTTTGATGTTGAGAAGACACTTGTAATCGCGCCTCTCCGTGTCGCGGAAGATACCTGGAGCCGGGAGGCGGACAAGTGGGATCATCTCCGGAGCCTTCGGATCAGCAAGGTCCTCGGAAGCGCGAAGACGCGGATCCGGGCGCTTCACACGGACGCGGATCTCTACGTGGTCAACCGCGAGAACGTCGTCTGGCTGGTTCGTTACCTTAAGAGCCGCAAAGAGCCGTGGCCGTTTGACATGGTCGTCATCGACGAGCTGTCGAGCTTCAAGAGCAGTCAGGCGCAGCGCTTCAAGGCACTCCGGAAAATCCGGCCGTATGTAAAGCGGATCGTCGGACTTACCGGAACGCCAGCAGCCAACTCTCTGATGGACCTCTGGGCTGAGATCGGACTTCTGGATAACGGCGAGCGCCTTGGCTGGTTTATCGGTCGATACCGTGAAGCGTACTTCCGGGCCGCATGGATCAGTCCTTCGGGTATTGTGTACAAGTACACGCCAAAGCGCGGAGCACTGGAAGCCATCACGAAGCGGATCAACGACATTACGATCTCGATGAAAGCTGAGGACTATCTGGAGCTTCCGGATGAGATCGACAGCGTGATCGAGGTCGAGCTTCCGGATAAGGCAAAGAAGTCATACAAGAAGATGGAGCGCGAGGCACTCCTGGAGCTTGATGATGAGCAGATCACAGCACTCAACGCTGCGGCTGTCGTTTCGAAGCTGACGCAGATCTCGAACGGCTTTATCTACGATGAGAACGGAAATGCGATCCGGATCCACGACGCGAAAACTGACGCGCTGAAGGAAGTGATCGAGCAGGCGGATGGCCCGGTGCTGGTCTTCTATGAATTTAAGGAGGACGCCGAGCACCTGATGGAAGCGATACCCGGGGCGAGGCCGCTTCACACCGAGTCTGATATAAAAGCATGGAACGACGGGAAGATTCCGGTGCTTCTCACGCATCCGGCTTCCGCCGGGTACGGCCTGAACCTGCAGGACGGCGGCCATGTGATCGTCTGGTACGGACTCACCTGGAGCCTCGAGCAGTATTTACAGGCAAACGCAAGGCTGCACAGACAGGGCCAGAAGAAGCCGGTGCTGGTGTACAGACTTCTGGCAAAGGGTACAGTCGACCAGGAAATACTTGAGAGCTTAGACAGGAAGGACGCGACGCAGAGCGCAGTCCTCGATATCTTAAAGAAACGGAGGGCAACTCTATGAAAAGAGACCAGATCTTAGACACAGCGAAGCAGACGATCTGCCATGATCGCAATGACCAGTACGGAGAACCGGAGGATAACTTCAGGCGGATCGCCGAGTTCTGGACTGCATACTTAGGACCAGAGCTTCCGAGGTCGCTTACAGCTGCGGACGTAGCAAATATGATGATCCTCTTCAAGGTAGCACGGAACGCATCCGGATCCATGAAGGACGATAACTGGATCGACCTCTGCGGCTATGCAGCCTGCGGCGGAGAGGTATCAGCAAAAGAACGGCAAGTGATTGTCACATGGTACGATCCGGCGGAGAAACTTCCGCCGGATGATGAGTACGTGGTGATCATCGTCTCCGGAAGAAGAAACGACAATCAATTCTACGAGCACGCGATCGGGATCGGGGCGTATTACTCGGGCAAGGGTTGGCTGATCGACGGGGTGGATGAAGAGGAGTCTTCCCGCTTGACTGTGGAAGCCTGGTGCGACTTGGATGCTATTGTGAGGTCAGGAGTGAAAACTGAAACAGTAGAGTTTTGCCCGCGGTACGGAGTAGAAAACACCTATCCGAACTCAACGGGATTGGATTGATTCCTTAGCGCATAGCGCTTTTGGATACAGCGGCAAACTATATTGATTTAAGCATAAAAGAAAGGGGGATACTCCCGAATCCGGTTTGATCAATGAAAAAATGGAAGAGTAACTCGCAGATGGTTTGGTGGGTTGGCCGCTGGCCCGCCGGAAGGAGGAAAAATAGAGGTTGAAATCACGGAAATTTAAAGCAGAGAAGGAAAGGAAACAGAATGAATGAAGCTGTTATAAAAGCCGCGGAAGATTTCGGCTTTTCAGAGATTATGCCGCCGGACACGATACCGGAGGATCGCGACTGGCACGCAATTGTAACCGGACAGATGCAGGGAAACCGGAAATCAGGAGAAACACTGCGTATTCATGTTGCATTTTACGACAGGGGCGCGTGGCGGCTTGATGACGATCAGAAGATTGAGTGCCTTGCGTGGGACAAGGCGGTGCGAATGGAGTGTGCACACGGAAGGCCAATTCGAAGCGTGTCGGGCGCGGCTGACCTGCTTGAGGCCATCGGACGTGATGCGGCGAAGGAATACCTTTCGGCATACAAGAGGGAGCAGAAAAGCGAGGAGACGCTTCAGAGCGCAATCACCGCACAGGACGCCGCCATCCGCGAGATGCAGGAGAACGGCGAAGAGATGGTGAGCCGAATCACACATGGACATCATGGAGGCTGGGCGGTGTGGTGTTCACAGCAGATAAGAGCCTGCGAAGAAGCGAGGAAAGATCTTTCGAGGAGAAAGATGCGGCTGCGCGAAGCTGAAATTATGTTTCCGGATTGGTTGCTGATGGGGGTGGACAAGAAATCCGTATTCAGGAGCCTTCAGGCAAAAGCGAAGAAAGGGAATCACGGGAAATGGAAGCGGAGATTTGTAAAAGCGTGACAGAGATTATTGAGGAGATCAAAACCGAAATCTTTGATCATTACTGCAAGTATCCGGATATCTATGATACCCGGGAGGACAGCGACAAAGAGTACGACAAAATGATTAAAGAGGTGTGCGGCAGCTGTCCGCTGAACAGGCTGTGAAAGGAGGTGGAAAGAATATTATGACTATAGATGAAGCGATTGAGCATTGTGAAGATGTGGCCAAGCTCAAATTTGAAAATAACAGTAGTCAAAATTGCATTCGATGTGGAGAAGAACATTTGCAGCTTGCGACATGGCTAAAGGAATTAAAAGAGTATAAAAAACATGAAGACAACAAGGTGGGGCAAGACGGGTGAAAACAATCGGTTATGAAACAATGTTCGTTATCACAGAAGATGGCGAAGGAAAATGGGAAAAATATGATGATACATATGACATCACCATCCATTGCCGAAGCAAGGAAGAGAAGGAACGGGCAATGGAAATAATTAATGCAGCTGCAAAATTGATAAAAGGAAAGGTGAAAACAAATGAGGCTCTTTCCTGAGTTTGAGCATGGCGCGATGTACAAAGGAATGGAACCCGGAAGAGAGTACACGCTTGAAGAGCTTGGATTGTTCGAGGGGGTGTGAAATGATGATGGTGCTCATGGCGGTAATCGTTGCGTTATGTGCGACGATCCATTACATCGACGGAAAGATAATCGATGAGCAGAGCGATTATATCATAGCCTTACACGAGTGTATTGAGGATCAGGCGAAAGAGATAAAAGCGCTGCGGTTAATGTCGGATTACTTTCATCACCGGATTGGAGGAGGCGCAAATGAAGAGCATAGCAGAACAGATCAACCGTCATTATGCGGTGACATTGGAGCTTTACAAACAGGCGGGATATATGCAGAAGGTACAGATGTACACGCTGATCAGTGCGCAGATCGAGGCACAGCGAAACATGGCCAACTGGATGAAGCGCGCCGGGAAGATCTCGACGAAGGAGTTTAAGGAGATCGACACGCTTTTGCAGGATTGGAAAACGACGATGAAGGGTGATGACGATGAGGGGTGAGCATGACAGACGAGGTATTTAATCTTCTGGCCGCGCCGAGGATTACGCAATACAGAATCAAACAGATTGAGTCGCGGATCAGAGCGCTGGAATTCAGCCTGCTGCCGTCCGGGATCCGATATGATCAGGACAAGGTGCAGACTTCACCAGAAGACCAGACATCAAAAGTTGTGACGCAGATTGACCGGCTGGAGCGTCAGGCGGATGAGATGCGGCAGAAGATCCCGCAGCAGGTGGATGCGATCCGGGAAGCCTGCGTGAAGCTGGAGAGCGAAGAAGAGCGCACCGTGATCATGATGTACTACATCGGCGGCTTCCACATGGACGAGATCGCGGAGGCGATAAACTATTCTCTGAAATCAGCGTATCGTATTCGAAAGAGTGCACTTGAGCATCTGGCTCCGATTGTTAAGGGAAATTTTAAAGTGGGCTGGATTGAAAGTTGAGAAAAATGAGAAAATGATGTGTGCTATACTATAAGCTGTGAAAGGTGGCTGGAAGATTCCGGCCGCCTTTTATGTTTTTCTCTGGCCACCGGATGACAGCAAGCCGGGATAAAAATACTGTCGGCGGGGCGGACGCCCCGCTTTGGTCGCGAATTGCGGTGGACGTCTTCGGACAACACCTTGAAGGAGCCTGATGCGTCAGGCTCTCTTTTATGTTACAAACCGGCTGATTGGAGTAACCTCCTCGTTTATGTATAGAATCAAACCCTCTT
>ONLT01000145.1 GCA_900318755.1 uncultured Eubacteriales bacterium | reverse complement strand
TTACCGCGGCGGCGCGGCTGCCTTCCGCGGCCGCCGTCCGGAGAAACTTCGCTCTGGCCGGGGTGTTGTAAAACAGGTTGCGGACGATGATCGTCGTACCGGAGGGCGCGCCGATCTCCTCCAGCGAAACCTCGCGTCCGCCCTCGATGCAGTAACGCGTACCCGTGAGGGAATCCGGCGTCTTCGTGATCATCTCGACCTGGGAAACCGCAGCGATGCTGGAGAGCGCCTCACCCCGGAATCCCAGCGATTCAATCTGCACAAGGTCGCCGATGTTCCGGATTTTGCTCGTCGCGTGACGGGTAAACGCAAGCCGGATCTGATCCTCCTGGATCCCCGCCCCGTTGTCCGTGATCCGGATCATGGATTTTCCGCCGTCGCGGATCTCCACGGTCACGGCCCCCGCGCCTGCGTCGATCGCGTTTTCCAGAAGCTCCTTGACGACCGATGCCGGCCGCTCGACCACTTCACCGGCCGCGATTTTATCAATTGTCGTCTGATCCAGTACCTTTATTGTATTCATTCCTGCACCTTATTCTGAAGACGGTAGAGAAGATTCATGGCTTCGATGGGCGTGATCCGTGTCAGGTCGGTGCGTTTCAGCTCCCGCAGCACCGCATCATTTTTCTTTTCGGCGCGGGCCTTCTTTTTCTCTTCCTTTAAGCGGTCGCTCTCGGGTCGGAAGAACGAGAGCTGCCCGTCTCCGTCGACCTCCGATGAGAGCTGCCCGGCTGCGCCTGTTCCGATTCCGTCTCCGTCCGATCCGGCTGCGTCTGCTTCACTTCCGTCTGATCCGGCCTCGCCTGCTTCGGACCCGTCGGCCGGAAGATCCTTGATGGCGGAGGTGATGTCGCTGCCGGCCAGCTGTTTTGCCAGCTCATCCGCCCGGCGCAGCACCTCCTCCGGTACGCCTGCAAGGCGTGCGACCTGTATGCCGTAGCTCCGGTCGGCGCCGCCCCGGATAATTTTCCGGAGGAACACGATGCCGTCGCCGCGCTCTTTTACTGCGATGCAGTAGTTGTTCACGCCCGGAATCTTCCCCTCGAGCTCCGTGAGCTCGTGATAATGGGTCGCGAACAGGGTCCGCGCGCCGATTTTCCGCGGGTCCGCCACATATTCCACAACCGCCCACGCAATCGAGAGGCCGTCGAACGTGCTGGTTCCGCGCCCGATTTCGTCCAGAATCAGGAGACTGTGAGATGTGGCGTTGCGGAGAATGTTCGCCACCTCGTTCATCTCGATCATAAACGTACTTTTCCCGCTGGCAAGGTCGTCCGACGCGCCGACGCGCGTGAAAATGCGGTCTACGATCCCGATGTCCGCCGACGATGCCGGGACGAAGGAGCCGATCTGGGCCATCAGGACGATCAGCGCGCACTGCCGCATATACGTCGATTTTCCCGCCATATTCGGCCCGGTGATGATCGCGACGCGGTTTTCCTTCTCGTCCAGTTTCGTGTCGTTCGGGATAAAGAGGCCGTCCTGCATCATGTTTTCGACGACCGGGTGACGTCCCTCGCGGATTTTCAGAATTCCGTCGGTGTTGATCGTCGGACAGACGTAATTGTTGTGCTCCGCCACATAGGAGAGCGACGCGAACACATCCACCGCCGCCACCGCGCGCGCCGTCTTCTGAATTCTCAGAACCTCCGCGCTGATCTGATCCCTTACCCCGGTAAACAGTTCATACTCAAGGCCTGCGAGCCGCTCCTCGGCTCCCAGAATTTTTTCCTCGATCTCCTTGAGCTGCTGCGTCGTGTAGCGCTCCGCGTTCGTCAGGGTCTGGCGGCGCACGTAATCCTCCGGAACCTTGTCCCGGAAGGAATTGGTCACCTCGATGCAGTAGCCGAATACCTTGTTGAATTTGATGCGCAGCGTGCGGATTCCGGTGCGCTCCCGCTCCTGTTCCTCCAGCTGCTGCAGCCACTTTTTCCCGCTCACCTGCGCCTCGCGGTAGGAATCCACCATCTCATTGTAGCCGTCCCGGATGATCCCGCCTTCTTTCATCGCCAGAGGCGGATCGTCGTCGATGGCGCGCGTGATCAGATCGCACAGATCCTCCAGAGGATCAAGATCCTCCCGGAGCTTCTTCATGACCGCCCCGGGAAGATCCGCGATCTGGGTCCGGATCGCGGGGAGCATCTCCAGCGATGTCCGAAACGCGATCAGGTCCCTCGGGTTCGCCGACTGATAGACGATGCGGCTGCAGAGGCGCTCGAGATCGTAAACCGGCTGAAGGTATTCCCGCACTTCGTCGCGTACCATCGGCTGATCCGAGAAAGCGGATACCGCGTCGAGCCGGTCCTCGATCCTGCCGCGGTCGATCAGCGGCTGTTCGATGAACGTCCGGAGCATGCGCGCGCCCATGGCGGTTTTCGTCTTATCCAGAACCCACAGGAGCGAGCCCCGTTTCTGTTTCTCGCGCATCGTCTCGATCAGCTCGAGATTCCGCATGGTCGCGCCGTCCACGAGCATGTAGTGATCCGCGTAATACGGCGTGATGGATGTCATCTGTTTCATGTCGGACTTCTGCGTCTCGTACAGATACGTAAAAAGAGCCCCGGCAGCGATTGTCCCGTACGGAAAATCCGTGATGCCGAGCCCTTTGAGTGAACCGACGTGAAACTGTTTCTTCAGCGTTCTTGCCGCTGTCGCCTCGTCAAAGTACCATTCTCCCGGCGTGGAAAGGCTGAAGCGGATCCGGTTTTTCAGATCGTCCAGATCCAGCCCGGAGACGTAAAGCGACTGATTGCAGATGATTTCGGCCGGCGAAAATTTGAGAATTTCATCGACGAGCTTTTCCTGCGTCCCGACCTGCGTGACGAGACACTGACCGGTGGAAATATCGGCGGCCGCGATCCCGAAGACGTCGTCCATCGAGACGACGCTCATCAGATAATTGTTTTTTGCCTCGTCAAGGCCCTCGGACTCCAGCATGGTGCCTGGGGTCACGATGCGGATCACCTCGCGCTTTACGATGCCCTTCGCGAGCTTCGGATCCTCCATCTGCTCGCAGAT
>ONLT01000041.1 GCA_900318755.1 uncultured Eubacteriales bacterium | reverse complement strand
CTGCTGATCCGGCCGCTTCTGAATTCACTGCTGATCGGCGTCTGCGTCTCGTTTTTTGCGATTCTGATCGGATCGATCCTCGCCTGGCTGATGGTCCGGACGGATTTGCCGTTTAAAAAATTTTTCTCGCTGGCGGTGATTGTGCCCTATATGATCCCCAGCTGGTGCAAATCACAGGCGTGGCTGACGATGTTCAAGACGGAGCGGATCGGCGGCGCGCCCGGGTTTCTGGCAAGCCTTGGAATTCACGTTCCGGACTGGATGGCCTACGGGCCGGTGGCCATCATCATTGTACTGTCGCTGCACTATTACGCGTACGCCTACCTGCTCGTCTCCGCGGCGCTGAATTCGATCAATTCCGAACTTGAGGAGATGGGCGAGATTCAGGGGGCCGGGAAGGCGATGATCCTCCGGAAAATCACATTTCCGCTGGTTCTGCCTGCGATGCTGTCGGCGCTGATCCTGACCTTCTCCAAGGCGATCGGGACGTTCGGTGTCATCAATTATCTGGGATCGAAGGTCAACTTCGTGACGCTGTCCAGCCAGCTTTATATGAACGACAAGTCCCAGAACACCGAGATGGCGTTCGCCATGGCGCTGGTTCTGATTTTTATCGCATCCGTCTCGGTGTTCATCAACCAGAAGTTGATCGGCTCGCGGAAGTCCTATGCGACGATCGGAGGCAAGGGCGGAAGAAGTACGCCGGTCGCTCTCGGCCGGCACAGGCCGGTGATCACAGGGATCCTGTTTGTTTTCTTCGCCGTCGGAATCATCATGCCGATCGCGCTGCTGATTCTGGAGTCCTTCATGCTGAAGGAGGGGGATTACTCCCTGACGAATCTGACCCTTCATTACTGGGTCGGAAAATCGGATCCGAATATTATGGAGGGACTGCCGGGGATTTTCCGGAACTCTGAATTTGCCAATTCGCTCCTGAATTCACTCAAACTCACCTTCATCAACGGAATTTTCGGGACGATTCTCGGGCAGATCATCGGATACATCTGCGCGAAGGGCCGCGGGAAGCTGTACGGAAAGGCCGTGGAGCAGCTGGTATTTATTCCCTACCTGATCCCGTCCATCGCCTTCGGCGGCATTTATCTGTCGATGTTCTCCAAACCGCAGACGCTGTTCGGGGTAACCCTGATCCCGTCGCTCTACGGGACCTTCGCGATTCTTGTGATCGCGTCGGTTGTGAAGCACCTTCCCTTTGCGGCGCGCGCCGGCACGGCGAATATGCTGCAGATCGGCGGGGAGCTGGAGGAGGCCGCGCAGATTGCGGGAGCCGGATTTTTCAAGCGGTTCCGGAAAATCGTATTTCCGCTTTCCAGGGGCGGGTTCATGTCCGGCTTTATGCTGATTTTCGTGTCGATCATGAAGGAGCTGGATCTGATCATTCTGCTGATGACGCCGAAGACCTCGACGCTGCCGTATCTGGCGTTCCGCTATCAGAACGGAAACGCCCCGCAGGCTTCGGACTGTGTGGCGATCGTGATGTTTTCAATCGTATTTCTGGTCTACGCGCTGGCCAATGTATTCGGCGACGCGGATCTGGCGAAGAGCATGGGCGGCTGAGCGGACGGATCGTGCGGGATTAAAAAGGAGTAACGGATATGAGCAAGATAGAACTGGAGCATATCGATAAATATTACGGAAAAAATCATGTTCTGTGCGATGTGAATCTGCAGATCGCCGACGGCGATTTTATGACGCTGCTCGGTCCGTCCGGGTGCGGGAAAACCACGACGCTCCGCGTGGTATCGGGACTGGAAAAGCCGCAGAACGGAAAGATCCGGATGGATGACAGGGAGGTGGTCAACGCGGCGGAGGCCTATTTCGCACCGCCGTCCGAGAGGGGGCTGAATCTTGTGTTTCAGTCCTACGCGCTGTGGCCGCATATGACGGTCCGCGAAAACATCGCCTTCGGCCTGAATATCCGGAAGCTTCCGAAAGATGAGGTCGATCGCCGCGTGAAGGACGCGCTTCAGAGGATGCAGATCGCCGAATTCATCGACCGCTATCCCTCCGAGCTGTCGGGAGGCCAGCAGCAGAGGGTCGCGATTGCCCGGGCGATCGCGTCGGAGCCGAAACTGCTTCTTTTGGATGAGCCGCTGTCCAATCTGGACGCGAAGCTGCGGGTGGACATGCGGAGCGAGCTGAAACGCCTGCATATTGAGACGGGAACGACGATGATTTACGTCACCCACGATCAGGTGGAGGCGCTGACGATGTCGACGAAAATCGCGCTGTTCCGGAAAGGGGAGATCGTTCAGGTGGCGGAGCCGCTGGAACTTTACAACAATCCGAAGAATCTCTACGCGGCCGATTTTGTGGGAAATCCCAGAATCAACCTCGTCGAGGGAAAGGCGGAGAGAACATCCGGCGGGCTTGCCGTGCGGAGCGATCTGGGAAGTATGACGTTCCCGACGGCGGACCTGATCGGGGACGTCCCGTCCGGGAAGGAGTTCGATGTTGTGATCGGGATCCGGCCGGAACAGATCGCCATCAACACGGCGCGGATGATGCCGTCGGATGTGGCGGCGAATATTTACACCCTGATGCCGGCCGGCTCGGAGACGTTGATCTCCGTCCGGTCCGGGGGTCACGGCCTTGTGATCAAGACACTCGGATTCCGGCAGTTTGCTCCGGATCAGGAGGTGTATCTGAGCATCAACACAAAGAAAATCAATGTGTTTGACAAAGAGTCGGAAAATCTGATCAAACGTGCGGAATAACGAAAAAGGAGGGTTTCAGGATGAGAAGCAGAAAAATGTGGAGTGTGGTTCTGGCGTGCGCGATGGCTCTGTCGCTGGCCGCCTGCGGCGGGAGCAAAGGAAGCGGTTCGGAGGGAAGCGTTTCGGGCAGCAGCGGATCCGGCGCGGCGGCGACGGATGAGGATCCAAACGTCGCGGCGGCGGACGGGACGCTGGAGCTGACGGACTGGGAAAAATCGTCCGGAATTTTCAAGACGGACGAGACGGACGACGAGCTGTACGAGGCAGCGAAAAAGGAAGGAAAGCTGACGGTTTACTCGATCTCCTCGCGGATTCCGAAGGTGGTCGAAGCGTTTGAAAAAGCGTACCCGGGAATCGAGGTCGAGCCCTTTGACATCGCCACGAATGAGCTTCTGGAGAAGGTTTCCCGCGAGTACGAAGCGGGTCAGCACGTGGCGGACGTCATTCACATCAAGGATGAGGACGGAAGCCTCTACAATGAGTACGTGAAGGCGCGTAAATTCTACAATTACAAGCCGGCGGATATTTTCTCGCACATTGACGAGGCGTACACGCAGACGGCGACGCCGCTTTACATCGAGCTGACGCAGCTTTTCTATAATGAAGAAGCGTATCCGGACGGGTCCCCGCTTGAAAATATCTGGCAGCTGACGGATCCGCAGTGGAAGGGACGCATTATGATGCAGAATCCGCTGGACAACATCTCGTGGAACTCCTGGATCACCGGCTTCTGCGTCGGCGATGTGCCGGATCAGCTGGAGAAGGCGTATGAGGAGCTGAACGGAGAAAAGCTGACGCTTTCGGACGGCTGTGAAAACGCGGGTTACGAGTTCCTGAAACGGCTGCACGACAATGAACCGGTCTACACTTCCTCCTCGGATGAGGTGGCTGAGGCGGTCGGAACGCGCGGGCAGAGCAATCCGCCCATCGGTTTCTGCTCGTCCTCAAAGCTTCGCAAGAATGAGGACAACAACTGGTGCCTGGCTCCGGTCAACCTGTACCCGACCAACGGCATCCCGCTGGTCAACACGCTGTACGTAATCGGCGAGTGCGAGCATCCGAATGCGGCGAAGCTGTTCATCCGCTTCATGATGGGCGGAGCGGACGGAACTTCCGAGGGCTATTCCCCGTTCAATACCGTCGGCGGGTGGCCGGTGCGCGATGACATCAAAGAAGCGGAGGGCGGCATTCCATACTCCGAGCTGAACATCTCGCATGTCGATACGACGGACATCTACGACAACATCAATACGGTACGCGATTTCTGGACGATGCTGTCCTGATCTGCAGAAGTTCGCGATCTGCCGCGCGAAAGCGGCAGATCGGCGGCCGGAAAGGATGACCATGGCGTTTTTTCTTACGAAAGAGGGCAGGAGAAAAAGCCCGATCGCACTGACGCTGTTTTTTACGGTGCTGTTTTACTGTGCCGTGTATTTTGCGGCGTATTCTCTTCTGACGGAACCGCTGCACCGCTCTTTTCCCATCCGGGACGCGGCGGTGGAGAGCGCTGTGCACACTGCGGCGATCGCGCTGATCGGGACCGGCGTGTGCTGCCTGCTGTTCTTCCTGCCGGATAAGAGAATTGTGCCATACGGCTTTTCCGCGTCGCTTGTAGTGCTGCTGATTTTTGTGACCGCCGCGGCGGCGAAGCCCGCCGGCAGACGCGAAATTGCCCTGCAGTTCGTGCGGCTTTATATTACGCCGCCGATCATCGAAGGAAATCTGATTTCGTGGACAGTTTACCGGATCTTTTTTAAGAGACGCTGCGAACAGGAAGAGGAGGCGTGACGTACCGGAAGGAGGAGTGGCTTGATTCATACGGTATTATTTGACATGGGCGGTACGCTCGAGGATATCTGGTACAGCGATCAGACGATCGAAGCTGTGACGGACCGGCTTCTGGAAATGCTGGAGCAAAACGGGCTGGATGTCCGGTGCGAAAGCCGCGCCCGGTTCTGGGCAAAGGTAAGCGCGGGCGTGGCGCGTTATAAAAAATGGAGCGAAGGGACGATGCGGGAAAAAAAGCCGGAGGAGATCTGGCCGGATTATTATCTGGCGGATTTTGATCTGAACCGGGAAAAGCTGGCGGCGATTTCGGAAGATCTGGCGGGGATGTGGGAGGTGACGTACTATCACAGAGAACTGCGGGACGGCGTAGAGGAAACACTCCGGATTCTGGCGGACCGTGGGTATCGTCTCGGCGTGATTTCCAACACGGCCTCCCTGTACTCTGTATTTGACGTGCTGGAAGCATACGGGATCCGAAGCCTGTTTGAGAATGTGACGCTCTCCAGCGTGACGGGTTACCGGAAGCCGCATCCCGCGATTTTTCAAATTGCGATGCGGGAGATGTGCGTCCGCCCGGCTGAATGCATCTATGTGGGAGATACCATATCGCGGGATATCATCGGTGCGAAGCGCGCCGGGTTCGGCGGGACCGCCCAGATCCGGTCGTTCCTCTCCCCGAAGAAGGACGCAAATGTGGAAACCGCCGAAAAACCCGATTATCTGCTGACGGAAATTTCGGATCTTGCAAAGTGTCTTCCGGATCTGAAAAACGGCTGATCAGCCGGGGAGCCCCGTATGACGGGTCCGCTGTCCGCCTTTCCGTACGGACAGGCGGACCTTTTCGCGCCGGTTTATTTTGCATGCCGGCTTATTTTTCGCGCCGGTTTATTTTGCGTACCGGCTTATTTTTCGCGCCGGTTTATTTCCGGCTCAGCACACAGATATACTGTCCGCTTCCGCGGTAGTAGCGGACGGCGTTCATGCCCGCCGCGCGGAGGAGTCCTGTCAGTTCCTCCGGCCGATAAATCCTGCAGAATCCATCCACATCCGGCCAGGAGGTCTCCTCCGGATCGCTGCCCTCGTTGAGAATCGCGAAAACGCCGTACGGCTTCAGAACGCGCCGGATTTCCCGGATCGCCCGGTCAATCTCCGGCCAGAAGTACACGGTTTCGACCGCGGTCACAAGATCGAAGGTGTTGTCGACAAACGGAAGGGACGTCACCTCAGCTTTGCGGATGTCGACGCGGTAGCCGAGATGCTCCGCGTTCAGACGGCGCGATGCCTCGACGCTCTCGTCGGAATAATCGATGCCGTCGATTGCTGACTCGGGAGAAAGCTTCAGCATATCCGCGATGGTCGCGCCGCCGCCGCATCCGACGTCCAGAATCCGCATTCCCTTCGTCCATGTAATATGAGGCAGGCCCCAGTCGCGAAGCGGAGCGTGGTTGGAATTCATCCGCTCAAGCATACCGGCCGCAGCAGGACCCTCCGGCTTTTCCGGGTGGCCTGCGTGTCTGTTCCTATCTTCCATAACTTCATCTCCTGTCCGGTTTTATATTCCGCTGATCCATCGGGAATTATGGTATATTATAACATGTACCTGCTGAAAATACAGAGGCCCGTGCGATTCGTGCGTGAAAAACAAATGGGTTTCTTCTATTAGAAATTACAAGTACCCGCTTTCGGGAAAGGACATGGGATGGAAGACAGATGTACGGCGCTGCTGCTCGCCGCAGGCAGCGGAAAGAGGATGGGATCAAAAATCCGGAAACAGTATCTGGAACTGGGCGGAGAACCGCTGTTTCTCCATTCGGTGCGGGCGATGGAGGAGAGCCCGGTCATTACGGATGTGCTTCTGATGACACCGCAGGGGGACGGGGACTACTGCCGCGGCCTGATCTGCCGTACGAGGCTTGAAGGCAAGCTGCGCGGCGTTTTTGACGGCGGGAGCGAGCGGTGCTTTTCCGTCGCCAGAGGACTGGAGGCAATCAGCTGGCCCTGCGACTATGTATTTATCCACGACTGCGCCCGGCCGTTCGTCGATCCGGCGACGATCCGGCGGCTGTACGACTGCGTGAAGGAAGGACAGCCGTGCGCGGCGGGGATGCCTTCCAAGGATACCATCCGGATCACGGATGATGAAGGGGTCGAAGAGTCGACGCCGGACCGTTCCAGAACATGGATTGTGCAGACGCCCCAGGCGTTTCCCTTTCCGATGATCCGGGAAGCCCACCGCAGGCTGGTCAGCTGTGCGGCCGATCTTGAAAAAAAGGGAATCCGGATCACGGACGACGCAATGGTCGCGCACAGTATGACGGGCTGCCGGGTGCGGATGATCCGGGGTTCCTACAGAAACATCAAGGTCACGACGCCGGAGGATCTGCCGGTGGCGGAGGCGCTGCTGAGAAGTGAGAAGAGAATCGCCGCGGAGACGTAAAGAAAAAGGTTTCGTGATTGAAAAGAAAAAGGTTTCGTGATTGATATGAATTGACAAGGAAAAGCGGACCTGATAAAATACAGAGGCGCGTGAAAGTTGCGCCTGTGCAGTGGTATCGAAGCGGTCATAACGAGGCGGTCTTGAAAACCGTTTGGGGG
>ONLT01000112.1 GCA_900318755.1 uncultured Eubacteriales bacterium | reverse complement strand
GCCACCAGGGCAACAGTAAAGAAGAATACTATAGCAATATGCAGTTATCAAGGTATGTGTGAATGATTAAATTCCACTTGTGTAAGATTTAATTCCACTTCTGCAGGAAGATGTGGAATTTCAAATTTCATTTCAGGCCCGGAATAATTTGACGGCGTCAGCCGACACGTAGTAAGATAAGGGTGTTCAATTTTAAAATTTTGCTGTCATCGCACCGCTTTCGGCGCTGACGCATGCAAGGAGGAACCGGCTGTGGCAAACGACCGCGTCAGAAAAGTAACGCATATTGACAATATTAAATTAAGTGAAGACGGAACTTCTATTATTATTATTGATCAGACGAAGCTCCCGAACCAGGTAGAATACATCGAACTAAGGACCGCCCAGGATGTATGGGATGCGATTCATCTGCTCAAGGTCCGCGGCGCGCCGGCGATCGGGATCGCTGCCGGATATGCAATGTATATTCTCGCTCAGCAGATAAAAACCGACGATTACCGCACGTTCTATAATGAATTTCACCGTCAGGCGGAATATCTCAATTCATCGCGTCCGACAGCCGTAAATTTAAGCTGGGCATTAAAGCGTATGGAAAAAGTCGTGACCGGGCACAAAGATCTTCCGGTAGCGGAAATTATCGGCCTTCTTGAGAAGGAATGCCACGCAATTCACGAAGAAGATATCGCGATGTGCAGAGCGATCTCCGAATACGGTCTCTCTCTGATTAAAGAAGGAGACGGCATTCTGACACACTGCAACGCAGGGCCGCTTGCGACATCCCGTTACGGAACCGGTCAGGGACCGCTTTTTCTCGCGGCTGAAAAAGGAATGAAGATCCGGGTTTTTGCGGACGAGACACGCCCGCTTCTCCAGGGTGCCCGCCTCACTTCCTATGAACTCTACAACGCCGGGGTTGACGTCACTCTGATTTGCGATAACATGGCCAGCCTTGTTATGAAAAACGGCTGGGTTCAGGCCTGTTTTGTGGGATGCGACCGCGTCGCCGCCAACGGTGACGCCGCCAACAAAATCGGGACCAGCGGTGTCGCGATTCTCGCCAGACATTACGGCATCCCGTTTTATGTACTCGGGCCGACCTCTACGATTGACATGAACTGCAAGTCCGGTGATGACATTAAAATCGAGCTGCGCGATCCGGACGAGATCAAAGAAATGTTTTACGAAAAACCGGTTGCATTAAAAGAAGTGAAATGCTATAACCCGTCTTTCGATGTGACGGATCACGAGCTGATCACCGCAATCATCACGGAAAAGGGAATCTGCAGGCCGCCATACACTGACAGCCTGGCTGCACTTTTCAAATAAAACGAGGAGGATAATCTGATATGGTAATTACTTCTGTCACCGGCTGCATCAAAGCCGAAAAAGAAAATGTCGCGAAGGTTGTTCTGTTTCCGGGTGATCCGCTTCGTGCAAAATTTATCGCGGAAAATTTTCTGGAGGATTCTATTCTCTTCAACGACATCCGCAGTATGTTCGGATATACCGGCACCTACAGGGGAAGACGCATCTCCGTTATGGGGAGCGGTATGGGAATTCCATCTGCATGCCTTTATGCGACCGATCTCTACAACCAGTTCGGCGTGGAGTCTATCATCCGCATCGGCTCGACCGGCGCACTGACGGATGACATCAATCTGAAAGATGTAATCATCGCGATGAGCGCATCCACCAATTCAGATTTTGCCTCCCAATACGATTTTCCGGCTCATCTTGCGCCGACTGCCGACTGGGGACTGCTGAAAACCGCCGTTGACGCCGGCGAAAAAATGAATATTCCTGTGAAAGTCGGACCGGTTCTTTCAACCGATACATTTATCAACGCCATTCCAAACGTAAATGAGAAATGGAGAAACATGGGCCATCTCTGTGTTGAGATGGAAACGGCAGGGCTGTACGCACTGTCTATGGCCATGCATAAAAAGGCTCTCTCGATTCTTTCCGTTTCCGATCATATCTTTAAGGGTGAATTCCTCACACCGGAAGAAATCCGCGACGGTTTCACCGATATGATGAAAATTGCTTTGGAAACTGCCTGGCACTACGCCGAATAACCATTGGTCATTTAGTAATCTGGGGTTTGCAAGGGGATATCTATGAAGAAAATTGTACTAACCGGTGGTGGAACCGCCGGGCATGTTACACCGAATATCGCATTGATTCCGGGGCTGATCAGCCGTGGATATGAGGTTTCTTATGTCGGCTCATTAAACGGCATTGAAAAAAAGCTGATCGAAGATATTGGCATCCCGTATTACGGTGTTTCGTCCGGAAAACTTCGCCGATATCTGGATGTCAAAAATCTCTCGGATCCTTTCCGCGTAATCAAAGGCATCGGCGACTCAAAAAAGATCCTTCGAAAACTGGATCCGGATATCGTTTTTTCAAAAGGCGGTTATGTCGCTGTTCCTGTCGTTATGGCTGCCCGATCGAGAAAGATACCGATCATTATTCATGAATCGGATATGACCCCGGGACTCGCAAACCGGATGTGCTTTTCTTCTGCCACAAAAATCTGCTGCAACTTTCCGGAAACACTGGAAACGCTTCCGGAAGGCAAGGCGATTTACACCGGCTCTCCGATCCGTGCAGAGTTGATGAAAGGAGATGCCGCGCGGGCAAAAGCATTCTGTGGATTTACAGATGATAAACCCGTCATTCTCAGCATCGGAGGAAGCCTGGGCGCCGTTGCGATCAACGACTGCCTCCGCAGCATTGTGCCGGACCTGCTGAAGGAGTTCAATATTATTCATCTCTGCGGAAAAGGGAACCTCGATCGAAGCCTCAACGCATTTCAAGGCTACGTTCAGTACGAGTATATCTCAAAAGAACTGCCTGATCTGTTTGCGCTCGCCGATATCGTAATTTCGCGCGCCGGCGCAAATGCAATCTGTGAAATCGCAGCACTGGCGAAGCCGAATCTCCTGATCCCGCTTCCAGCCGAAGCGAGCCGCGGCGACCAGATTCTGAACGCGAAATCATTTGAACGTCAGGGATTCAGCATGATTCTGAACCAGGGAGATATGACGCGCCAGACATTAAAAGACGCAATTCACAAGCTTTTCGAAACGAAGGACCAGTATATCACCGCTATGAAAGCCGCGAGGCAGACAGACGCAGTGACTACGATCCTCGATCTGATCGACAAGTACCGGAAACAGCGCTGATCATTAAAGATTCCACAGTACGAACCATTTGTCTCAAAAGGCCTTTCGGATTGATTTCATCCGGAAGGCCTTTTCGTTCATCGCGGTACACCTATATTTCACCACGATCCGTTAGTTTTCATCATGATCTTTCAATTTTTCCACAGCTTTTCAGAATGTCTCTGCTCAGAATTTTCCCGCCGCTTTTTTCAGAATTTCATCCCTTGCCTCATCTGTAAGCTTGCCCGGCTTCCATGTAACACCGGCGTGATCTCCCTTGTAACGCGGAATCAGATGAATGTGGAAATGAAAAACTGTTTGTCCTGCGCATTCTCCGTTGTTCTGGACAACATTGTAACCATCGCAGGGAAGCGCCTTTGTCATCACCGTCACAACTTTTTTCGCAAGAATCATCGCTTTTCCGGCCAGCTCATCCGGAATCTCGATCAGATTCGCGTAATGTTTCTTCGGGATAATCAGCGCATGGCCGTATGTTGCCGGTCCAAGATCCAGGATAACACGAAAATTTTCATCCTCATACAACGTCGCTGATGGAATCTCCCCTGCTGCTATTTTACAAAAGATGCAATCGCTCATAGTTCAACCTCCCTGTCAAATCTGTAATCTGATCAAAAGAATTTTCTTTTTTCTGCAATCATGAATTTCGTTACGGGTGCCTGTTACCCTTTCTGTGATCTTTTGAAACCGGCCAGAGAACAACGGTCAGAGCAACGCCTCCGATAAACCCGCCCAGATGCGCATACCCATTCACGCCGGCCGTCTGAAAGCCGACAATCAGCGAAAATGCGGCCATCAGAATGACTCTGGTCAGTGTCAGGTTTTCAAGATGTCCGCGGTGAATGATAACCAGAACCAGAAGACATCCGATCACGCCGAAAATAGCGCCTGACGCACCGGCGGAAACCGATGTGCTTCCGGAGGCAAGATCATGGCGGTATGAAAACCATCCCGCAAAAACACCGCTGCTCAGATATAAAATCAAATAGCAGATTCTTCCCATATATCGCTCTACATAGTCTCCGATAAACAGAAGAAGAATCATGTTGTTGGCAAGATGAGAGATGCCAAAATGAAGAAACATCGATGTGAAAAGTCTGTAACACTCGCCGGCCTGTACAAACGGCGCATATGAGGCGCCAAGCTTCAGCATATGCTCCACATCATTGGTATTTCCTGTTAACTCTGCGTAAATAAATACGACGACATTAATCAGAATGAGAATCCAATTGATCCAGCTTTTCTCCGGCTGTTTTCTCATCCGGTCAAAAATATCTTCATTCGGATTTGTCTGCCAGGGTGACTCTCCCGACATCCCGCTCTCTCCCTTCCGTCCGGTCACAGTTCTTTGTCCACAACGGATCTTCGTATCCTCTGCCCGTCACAATAGCTGAACCAGAAGAAGCATCATCCAGATATAAGCGCAGGTCTTCGGAATCATCAGCATCCCGATCGCCGGCTTCTTCTTTGAAAGAAGGGTAACCGGAAAATAGCACGCAAAGCTGATTATGATCGCAATACTCATCCGCCACATTCGCAGCCCGTCTTCGTTGCCGGACATAAAAAACAAGGCACAGACGATCGCGCCCGTCAGTGCAAACGGCAAATTTCGGAGTAAGGAAAAACGCGCGTTTCCCTCTTTGTGAAACCAGTTATTCTGGGGAAGCAGGCAGATCACGATTCTAAAAAATGCGCTTACAAATAAAAGAACGACCCACCCCGCAGAAATCTGTCCGGCAGTTTCCGGAAATTCGATTTTCCAGATCTCATAAAGAACCAGATAAAATACCGTCATCGTCACGGAAGATATCAGCAGACCGAGCCCGAGGAATTTTTCTGTCCGGTCGTCTTCGCCACGCAGTGCCCGCTTTACACGGGGAATCAGATGAAAGGAATCGCCGCCGCCCAGAATCAGTGCAAGTGTACCGCAGAGAATCAACTGGACAGATCCGTGCGCCTGCAGATAAAAGACAGCTGCCGTAATAAAAACAAAGGTCAGATAAGCAATATCAAAAACACTTTCGAAAATTCCCGCCGGGGTAATTCTGCGAAAACGGTTGTCCATACTAATTTCCTGTCTTTCCGCGAAATGCGCCTGCAGGTTTGCGGGATCCCTATCGAATAAATGACGCTTTCGCCAGTCCTGATATTTCCTTGCAAAGAACAAAATCCGTTCTATTTTTTCATTATAACCTCAGTCCATTCCGCCGTCCAGCATTCTTCAGCCGGAAGAGCGTTCCCATCCGGCTGATATCGCTCAGTATCCTCCCGTCCGATAGCGATAGACCCGGTCCGCAAAACGGCAGCAGTCCCCATCCTTCAGAGCTGTGTCTTCTCCGGCATCAAGCATGGTCTCATTGATAAATGTCGCATTTTTGGAACGCATGTCCCGCAGCTCATAGTGATCCTTCTTCCAGACAATCTTCGCATGAAGCCGGCTGACCGCCTCAGATGGAAGTACAATATCCGAAGCGGTTTCGCTTTTTCCGATTCGGTACTCGTCAGCCGAAAGAATATGCGGCGCTTCATTCCGATCATCAAGACTGATCAATCGGGCACGGACTTTTTCGCCTCCTTCTGCGAAATCGGAAAGAAGAACCGTTTCTTCATTTCCGGCAGATATCTTCGAACGATAATGATCCGCCAGATAATCCGGCATCTGAATCCGTGCATCCGCCTCGTCCGCACGGCTTTTGGGTCCTTCCATGCAGGATCCCTGTTCCTTTTCCTTTGAGAAAAAACATCTCTGCTCATATCGCTCTGAAGTCCGGTTATCCGGGGGAACTTCTGAATAAAACGCATCCTCCGGCTGTTGTTTCTCATCCCCGATGTTCCGGCCGGCCGGACTTCTTTCCCGAATTTTTCTGTGCACTCTTCGCGTCAGGATTGCTCCCGAAAAAAGCAGGATCCCGATGCCGATGCCCGTATCTTTATTACCTGTAAGAATTATCAGCAAAGCAACCGCGGCAGCAATTCCGGCGGAAATCACGGTAAAATGAATGGTTTTACAAACCTCCGGATCAACTTCCTCCTCTTCATCATCATCTGCAAAAAAATCGTCCAGTATCTGGCGGCGTCTGAACTCACTCTCTTCCGCCGGTTCCTGCTCCGATTCCGACAGGTGTTCTGACCCGCCGCACTCCCGATCTGCACCGCCGGAATTCCGGAACGGCGGCGTACTCTCTTTCACCGCGCCGGCAGCGGAAGATTCCGCTCCTTCATCAACGGAATCCTGCCTGCCATACAGAAGTCGGGCAAACGTATCCTCCGTGAGCGTATCGTTGATGCAGGACTGATAAAACGAATACCCCAGCATAACCGCATCCCGATCATCATGATCCAGCCGCGGAAGCAGAAATTCACTGAATATTCGCAGGGAATCGGAAAAATCATCCCCTCTGCCCGGGAAATAGCAGAACCGGATCTCGGACAAAAGACTGTCCGCAAAAATACAGTCCGGAGAGAGTATGATTCCTTCCGGCGGAAGCAAAAACTCTCCGAGTCCGTTCAGCGTGTCCAGCAGAGATTCCAGCACAAGACGAAGAAGGCGCCCGTCGATCAGCCGATCTGCCACAATTTCCGAGAGCGGCTGTCTGGAGGTAACATTGTAACAGAGCATAATTTCATCATCGATGTGCTCCGTATGACAGGACAGCAGTCCGGAGATCGTATTTTCATTCAGCATGCGCGTCTGATAGGAATTCAGCACATCCGTCTCATGTTCAGAAAGCACAAGGTAATGATCTCTTAAATCCCGTTTCATCTGTATTTTCATCTTTGCCACCTCGATTTCCAAGTCTTCGCTGAAGAATCAGCTATTTCAGCGCACCGGGCTTCATTCGCTCTGATTCGTGCGGTTCATCCGTGCAGCGCGTCTTTCGCCGCCTCTGCCGCCCAACGCACTCTCAGAAAATTTTCCGGATTCACCCGCACAACTTCAGCCTCCGCCCGAAATGGTCTGAGCTCCCGATGAAACATCGGATACGTCTGCCCGCTGAAGCTGACCGACGTTCCGGATTTCGAGGAACGAATCCCGGATTTCGGCGCCGTGCCGGGCATCACCTGATCCCGGATTCTCTCCTCTGCCAGGGCAGAAGCCCGATGCTCTCCATCACTTTCCGACAGAATTTCAGCACCGTTCCCGACAATCGCGCATTCATACGCAGCACACCGGTACCAGCACCGGTTGTGTACGTAAAAAATCATGATAATCAGCAGTGCGATCATCATGATCGCCATCGGTACAATAACCGATGCCTCCACGACAAAAACCCCGCGCCGCCATATTCTTTTCTTCTGTTTTGAACGCTCTGTACTCATAACACGCTTCCGCCCTCCGTTCCCATGATTTCCGCTCAGCGGCGGATCAGCTGCAGTCCCACAAAAGCAGCGAAAAGAAACGGTGCAAAGGGCACACTGATTGATGATGGCCGGGCGTTTCTTCCGGCCTTTCGGATTTTCTTCCGCTTTTCTGAAAAGAGGACGTACCGCAGGATAAAAATCACCCCGGCGCCGGCTGATGCGAAAAAAAGCCCGGCGGTCACGATGTACAGAACATCCGGAAATCCGGTCCATGCCGCGCATGCGAGAACCAGAATCCCGTCTCCGAACCCGATCTGGCCTTCGGTCAGCCATGCAGACAGAAGCAGAACACCTCCCGGAATCATTTCGCAGAGGACGTATGCTGCTGCAAGATGCTGCCCGAACAGATTCCAAAATACACCAGCCGCAGCCGCGGCGATCGTCGGAGTCACGAGAATCTCGCGTTTTCTGATATCCTGCACTGCATTCAGTCCGAGAAGCATCCCGCAGACAACTTGTTCTTTCACCTGTTCGCACCCCGCCTTTCCATACTTCTGTCAGACTGTTTCTGATATCTCAGGCAGACTGTTTCTGATATCTCAGTCCGCCTTTTTGTCTCATTTCTCAGCCAGATTGTTCCTCCGCATCACGTTCTGCGCACCGGCTGCACTCGGGAAGATTTTCCACTTCGGATTTTTTTACAATCCGGACGTGCCTTGTCAGGCCGCTGCACGACGGTGAGTTATGAAACGCATCTCCTTCCCGCGAAAGATAAACAACCGCCGCCGGCCGGCCGCCTGATACGCATTTTTCACACGCATGGTACTTCGAACCATATTCGTTCCGAAGCCGGGAAACTCCGGCACCGGGCACCGCTTCCCAGGACAGATCCAGGTGTGTACAGGCGGAACTCGTGTGATAAACGCTTTCATGCTCCGTAACATATACCATCTCGTCGTCATCCGCATCACTGCCGTCATCCTCTTCCGTATATCCGACCCATGCTCTGACTCTGCCTCTGCAGATGAATCGAAACTTCCGGAACGGGAACGGGAGCGCGAACGGCCGGTAGATGACCTGCTTCGGCAGATCAATCACGGGCTCCGCACCGCCATTATCCTCCGCAGCGATACCGGTCATGATCTTTGCTGCTTTTTCCGCCTTCTGCTGAAGCGAAACAGCATCCGCCGCGTACTTCGCGTACAGATCCGGCATTGTGGCAAGCGCCGTCATACAGAGGAAAAAGAACGGCATCACAAGCGCAGCTTCGACGGTCATCGACGCCTTTTTTATCACACGGATCATCTGTTTCATCTTACCCCCTGATTTTCAAGCATTCACGCCATACCGATAGTACTGTGTTCCGCTCAGCTCTCTCCCGTCAAGATTCGCCTTCAGCTTCATATTGATGGCGCTGACGCAGCAGTCCATGCGAAATTCCGGTTTTCCCGCAGCCGTACGCATCGTGTGTTCCACCATATCCATAAGTCCTGAAGTCACCTTCCGGGTTGTTTTCGCGGCAAGCAGAATTCTGAGATACTGGCTGTAATCAAGACCTTCCGGCTCATCTTCTCCGACAGCATCGCCCGCCGCGAGAAAACCCGGAAGCGCCTCAACAGACAGCTGCCAGGAAGCATCCGTTTTGACAAGCGGAATTTTTCCGCCCTTCAGAAGCACGCGAAGATCGGCGATGGCCTCCGCATATGCCCAGACCGCGCGTACCGCTACTGCGACCGCGGGTGCAAGATATGGTACAAGAAGCGCCGAACAGACCGCTTCCGCCGCGGCGAGTGTTTCCGCCCGCTTCGCGCTGTTCGTCGACAGAAATGAAAAATTGGATGCTTCCCGTATAACGAGAAGTCTGTTGAGTACCGCTTTCAGGTTTTCCGCGTCCGACGAATGACCCGCAATCAGGTATTCGACCTGATACTGCAGGCCTTCCTCGCCGCCGCAGTTGGTGAAATAAGGGAAAAAGTTCATCGCGTACTCGCATAGAAGCACGCGGTCCGCCATCCCAGCCGAATCAGGCGCTGCACCGATCCCGCGCTGACAAGCCCGATGGGACGGCAGATCATTCACCCTCACGGATGCCGCCGATACCTGAACGCCGGACGGAACAGCCAGGGCCAGAATTCCCATGTTTCTGGCGGATGCTGCCGCTGCGATCGGATCCTGGTAATCACTTCCCAGCGAAATCTGTTTCGCTGCCGCGATCTCTGCATCCGTAAAATCGGTCTTTACACGACCGCTGTCCTCCTCCGTCGCCTCTGCGTTCCGTGCGCTTTCATAAACTGCCTGTGCGCTCCCGATATCCGAATCATTCATCAGATGTTCCTGCAGCGACGACTTTTCCAGATTCTCCGCGGCGGCATCTTTTGCCATTCCGGCTGCGATTGACGGCGCAGCGTCTTTCATCGCTCTGCACGCCTGCTCCGAAAACGCAGCCCCGCCTCCGTCCGTCGCAAGCGTGTATGCGAGCAGCGACGCCTTTTGTGATTGAAAGTTCAGAAGTTCGCGCTCCGGAATCATCGATTGTTTTCGCGGATGAAGAATATACGATGCGTATTCCTCCGTCTGATCCGTCAGTTTCTGCAGCTGAAGTGCGCTTTTCCCTCTTCCTGCGTCCAGAAATAACAGCCCGTAACGGTCAAACAGCTCCGTGTCATATTCTCCGAACAGAGAAAACATACTCTGTTCCAGCGCACTCGCAAGCACAACCCGCCCGGCTGATACAGCGGCCGAATGAATTGCCGCTGCCGCAAAAGAAAGAAGGAGCGACATTGCAAGACACAGACCAAGCGTAATACTTCCACGTTTCATAACCGCCCCTCCTTTCTCCTGTGTCTGTTATCTCATCCTGGGAAATCATCGCGTCGGATTTATACAGAATTGCTCTGCGTCGCGATCTTTGTCAGAATCTGTTTTACGAGCTTCGTCAGACGGTCCTTGAAAATCAAAACAAGGCCGATCAGAACAACTAAAATCAGGATCACTTCAACTACACCGACCGCTTCTTCATCCTCCGCGAATGACCGCAGTTCTTCTTTTACCAATCGCCTACACCTCCTCTCCTGAACGATTTGTATATTTTACGCTCCGCCGTTTTAATACGGCCGATCCGTGTCTTCAAATTGTCAGAAACGCCGGAATGATAATCAGGATGATCACAACCGACAGTTCCATGATCAGCGGGAGCAGCAGTTTTACGGTAATTTTTTCACCGTCCGCGCGCGCCCTTCTCTTTCGCGTCTCAAACGCGGTCTGCACTTCCCGCTCGAGCAGCGGAAGGAGTCCGGCGCCTCCCTTCTTCAGATTCTGCGTCATCATCAGCGAAAGTGAGCGGTAGCACGGAATTCCGCACATTTTACCGAACTCTTCGTATGCGTCCGCCTCCGTGACGCCGTTCTCCATCCGATAGGCACAGCGGCTGATCTCCTCAAATGCGAAGCGAACGCCTGCTCCGTTCTTTTTCCTTCTCCGGTAATCACCCGAGAGCCGCCCGAAAATCGCGCGCATACTCATTCCCGCGCCGAGATACAGCTGCATCTTGCTGACAACCTCCGGGTAGTCTCTCTCCATCTGCTCCGCCCGCTTCGCCCTCTCCTGTTCCTTTCTCTCTTTTTCGCTCCAGGTTCCCAGAAGTACGCCGATCAGCGCGATCGCACAGAGAATGATTCCCTGTCCGCTGTTTTTTCGGTACCATGTGAGCTTTTTCCCGTCCGCCTGATCCGGAAGCCGGTAATCAGACCGGTATCCGGCGCTCTTATTCAGCTGATCCGCCTCCTTCAGAATCTCTTCGCGGACGCTCTCCGCCTCCTTCGGCGGAAATACAAGAATCTTCTTTGTATAAGTCCGTTCCTTATTCCGGAGAGAGAGATCCGCAGTCAGCAGCACCTCCGTCCCCTGTTCCGAAGCGCCGGCATGAATCGTGCCGTCAAAATCAATCAGTTCCGGACGGTCTGTGTACCATTCAACCGTCACCGGCAGCCCGTCGATCTTTGTGACGAGATTCAGATTCCGCTCAACGCGGTCAAACGACCGGTTTTTTCCGCGGATCAGCACGTCCAGCCGGCTCTCTGCGCGGTCGAACAGCGCCTCCGTTTCACTGTCCGTGTACTGCCGTTCCGGAGCCGCAACCTCAACCGAATAACGTTCTCCGCTGTCTGTCTCAACCTCGAGCGGAACGCTGCCCTCGCTGTCGAGAGCGCTCCGGGCGATCGTCTCAACCTTTGTTCTCCCGCCCGACGCCTGTTCTCCTGCCATCAGCAGACATCCCGCAGCATCTATGACGAAAAACAGAAGGAAAAAACTCCGCTTCAGCTTCTTTTTCCGGTAGAAAGCAGCCAGCAGGACGGCAGCTGCCGCCGGCAGTATCAACCACCTCATATCCCGACTCTTACCATCCTTTCTCCGATCAGCACCGCCGCGAGATAAACCGAAAGCGCAGCGGTCATAATCACCGCCCCCGCCGCATTCCCGTAAAGGCAGCTCATAAACTCCCCGAAGGAAAGCTTCAGGTACAGCAGGATCCCCGCCGGCACGACGCTCATAATTCTCTGCTCAAAGACCTTTCCCGCGATCACCGCATCGATCTCCTGTTTCGTGTCCATCCGTTCAAGAATCGTCTTGTGACAGGCTTTCAATGTCTGGTCGGGGCTTCCTCCCATCTTCTCCGCGATCGCAAGCACCTCCCCGAGGCAGCGGATGTCCTCCGACCCGCTGCGCTCACCGAGCCGCATAAACAGCACTGCCGCCGGGACTCGCAGCGCCATCTCCTTCTGCATTTCACGCAGTTCCCGCACAAGCAGATCATCTTTCCCGTACATCCGCTCCATATCCCCGGCAGCGGAACGGATCCCGTTTTCCATCGAATAGCCTGCGATAATTCCCGAATAAAGCGTCGATAAAAATTCGCTGAAACGCTTTTCAAATTCCTGACTCACTCTTGTTTCCTCAGTTTTCTGCCAGATCCGGTAGAGCATAAATGCGACACAGAGCGCCGCCGGCACCGCCCGCACATCTTCATAGCAGAGCCACTGAACCCCTGCCCCGACGGCAAGGCTGACTGTCGCCGCCCGAAATTTATCCGCCGGCGCCGCACCGAAGATACTGCCGCGGTCCGCATTCCCGCCGGAGCGGGAAACGGATTCCGCGCCGCGAACTTTCCCCGCAATTCCCTCCGTCATCGGCTTCGCCTCCCTTCAGGATACAAGCTTTCTTCTGTGAAGCAGCTCGCCTGTCTTCTCAAGTCCGCCCGCTTCATCCCGTTGATAAATCGTCCGGATCACAATCTCATCGTTCCGGATCCCTTCGATCTCCGCAATCTCATCCAGAAGCCGCCTGCCGTTCCGGTCCCGGATCAGATGCACCAGTATCTCAATTCCGGACGCGATCTGCCTCCGGATCACCGGAACCGGAAGATCGACCGCCATCAGAACCATCGTCTCCAGCCTGCCGATCATCTCCCTCGTGCTGTTGGCGTGAGCACTGCCGAGGCTGCCTTCGTGTCCGGTATTCAGGCACGAGAGCCAGTCATACGCTTCGCCGCCGCGGACTTCGCCGATGATGATCCGGCTCGGTCTCATCCTGAGCGCTGTCCTGATCAGGTCCCGCATCGTAATTTCATGATCCCCGGCAAGGTTCGCTCCCCGTACCTCCAGACGGACAAGATTCTCCACACCGATGATCTGCAGCTCCGCATTGTCCTCAATCGTAACGATACGCTCGCTCTTCGGGATATAAGCGGACAGCGCGTTCAGAAACGTGGTTTTTCCGGTTGACGTTCCGCCGCCTACCAGAATCGAATACCCGGATCGGACGAGTCGTTCCAGAAAGGCGGCTGCCTCCCGGGTCAGAGTTCCTTCCTTCACCAGCGCATCCATCGTGTACGGCTTTTCCGGAAATTTCCGGATCGTCATCATCGGTCCGTTCAGCGATACCGGAGGAAGAACGATGTTCACGCGGGAGCCGTCCGCGAGACGCGCGTCTGCGATCGGCCGCTGTTCGTTCACAACGCGGTTGCATTTTCCCGCGATCTGCCGGATCACATCCTCAAGCCGTTCCTCTGAAGAAAAGTTTTTCGGCCAGCGTATAATTTTCCCGCCGCGCTCGATGAAAATGGTCTGATAATCGTTCACCATGATCTCGGTGATGGCCCGGTCGTCGACGAGTTCCTGAAGCACATCCAGCCTTCGAACAGAGTTGAACAGCGCCGTCCGAAGCCGTTCCCGCTGTTCCAGACTCATCCTCCCGGTTTCCGGCTTTGACAGTATCCTCTCGTCAATCCACTCAAAGATTTCACCGTCCGTCTTCTCGTCGGACTGTTCCAGAAAATCCATCAGCTGCGCCCGGAGGCGCTCGTCTATCGTTCTCCCGTCTCCATCCGGTACCGGAAGCTCCGTTTTTTCCCGAATCCTTCGCGTGATGCTCTCCTCCTCTCTCTGAATTGCGCCTGGCCTCTGAGATCTTTGTCCGGTCGTGATCTGATCAGCTTCTTTCGCCGGCGCTTATCCGCACAGCGCGGCGGCGTATCCGCCGAGACTGCTCCACGGAAGTTTTTCCACACAGTTTTTCCCGTCAGGCGGCAGATTCATCTGCGGCGGCGCAACCTTCTCCAGACGGTCAACGAGTGATTGATTGCCTGTCGCTTCCAGAAGCGACTCGAATTCATGCTCCCGGGCGCCCGACAGGGCATCTCCCGAGACGGGCACAAAGATTCTGCCGCAATACGCGAGAAGCATCAGAATGTCCGGAATTGACTGGCCCAGATCGAGAACGAGGGTGTCGTAACTCCCGGTTCCTCCGATCGTCTCAAACAGTCGGATCCACTCTTCGCCCGGAATTTCCATGTAGTCGGATGGGGTGCGAATCGGCGGCAGATAGTCCAGATTTCCAGCCGAGTAGATCATCCCGTTCATCTTCTCCGCAAATCCCGCGCTGTTCTGCCGAAACAGATAGACGAGATCAGAGAGATTCCGTTCGAAATGGCATCCCATGAATTCCTCAAACCCGGAGAATGTCTCCAGATTCAGATACAGCGTGCGGCGCTCCTTCGCGGCCGCCATTCCGACCGCCATTGAAAACAGCATTTTCTGCGCGTACGGAGTCGGACTGTACACCCCGATCGCCTGTATTTTCCGCTCCGGTGCGGAGAAGCTCTCCCGCTCCTGGTCCGCCCCGTAGCTGTTCATGATTTCCCGGACAATCGCATCCGTCGACTGATATTTATACAGGCTCGGGTAAGAAAATCCCGGAAGCGCTCCCTTTGTTCCCTCGCTCAGCACGATCAGCCGGTTGACGGGCAGCTGTACGATTTCATCCGTTATGCTGCGCTCAGAAATGAGCAGAATATCCAGCGGCGTCTTTTGTGCGAACGCGATCAGCTTTTCCGGATCTGTGAAAACACGGATCTGAAAAGAAAGGTTCTGCTTCCTGCGCAAATGTTCCATAAAGCGGAACGCATACTCCCGCTCCGCGTCGCAGATCGCGAAAATCCGACTTCCGATATGCATTATGTCGTTCCTCCTGTGTGCATCGTGTTATTCCTCCTGTATGCATCGTACTGTTGCTCCTGTATGCATTATGTTACTCCCTCCGCAATCCGGGGATTTCAATCCGCTGACCGCTGTTCATGGCCGCGCCCCTCCCGCGTACATCATTATCTCCATCAGCACGGCGACCGCAAAATGCATCTCGCAGTCCGGCCGCAGCGCGCCTCCTCTTGCGACTGTCCGGTACGGAGCCTCCCGCTCCCCGCGGATTGCACTGCGGATATATTTCAGGAAATATCCGAACCGCTCCGCCCAGTTCCCGTTCGCCCACAGGATTCCCGCGGAGATAACCGCGGCAGCCGCGAAGGACCAGAATGTAATCCATAAGACGCCGCGCAGGCCGGCGTAAAATCCGATGACCGCAAGAAGCTTGATATCACCTGCTCCGATCATCCGGTTATGCCAAAACACCGCAAGGAGCAGCACGGGCACAGCCATACCGGCGGCGCCGTCAATCAGAGAGGCCGCTCCCGCGTCAGCATCAGCCGGAAATAAGACTGCCGCCGGAATTCCCGCCGCCTGGCCGATGCGCATAACTGCGCCAGCCGCCAGACTCGCGAAGAGAACTGCATTCGGGATGCGCGCGATCGCCAGATCAAAGCACGCGGAAACCCCTGCGGTCAGTAACATCATGTATTGTATGATCATTGCTATTGGAAAATAAAAGAAACGATCTGAGATAAAAGACAGGAGAAGCGGTCGGCCCGCCTCTTTATGTCAACAATTATACAGCCGGATGATCCGGTTGTCCAGCATAATTTACATAATTTCTGATTGTCTTCGCTTCAGCCGGTTTCCGGCCGGTTTTATGCCGGATTTCTTTGCAAATCCTCCGGAACTATGCTACCGTGACAACAGAACAGAACGCCTGTGCCGGCGGGAACGCGCGCAGAGGAAGAAAGGAGTGTGCCGCTTCTATGGATGAACAGACAAATACCGGACGGATCCGCGCGATGACCGGATTCTCTCTGAAGGTGACTGCGTGCGCGGCGATGCTGGGAGACCATATCGCAAAGGGCCTTCATCTGACCGGGCTTCCTCTCTGGATCCTCTCCCATCTGGCGGGACGGATCGCATTTCCGCTCTTCTGCTTTCTGCTCGCGGAGGGATATTTCTGCACATCAAATGTACGAAAGTACACGCTGCGTGTCCTGATCCTCGGGGTCCTCTCAGAGCCGCTTTTCGATCTGGCGCTGCACGGAACCGTATTTTTCCCCGGCGCGCAGAATACCTGCTTTACCCTCGCGCTCGGCCTGATTCTGTTTTCGCTGCTTGACCGGATCCGCGAATCCTGTCACGGCGATTACCGCAAAAGCGGCGCGCTTCAGGCCGCCTCCATCCTGATCTTCGCGCTCGCTGCAAGCCTGCTGAAAACGGATTACGGAGCCCTGGGCATCGGAGCACTGACCGCATTCTACCTCGGACGGGCCCATGAATGCGGAACCCGGACGCACCGGCCGTTTCCGACCATCGAATGGAGCTTTTTCTCATACCTTGCCGCATGCATGATCCTGAATTTCGACGGCTTCAGCGAACCGGCGGCATTTCTGTCCGTTCCGGTCATTCTGATGTACAACGGCCGACAGGGCTTTCATTCACGTGCGGTCCGGAACGCATTCTATCTGTTTTATCCGTTTCACCTGGCGCTGCTGATTCTGCTGGTTATCACCTTGTAGAACCGCCCGGGACAGAAGAAAAGACCGATCCATACGATGCGGTTATGATGATCATGATCATCGCAAACATAATTCCGCTCGCATTCAAAAGTACAAATTTGATTTTTCTGCTCATCGAAATATGGTGCGCCTGATCCGCATGTTTCGGATTTTCAGAGTCTTTAAAGCAATGCGGTATTCAAAAAGCATCAATATGATCACCCGCGTTCTGGTCAGACAAAAGGATTCACTGATCGCTGTCTGCTACATCGCCGCCGGTTACAACCGTCGGCAGGATTATGACCATGATCCCGGCGATATTCGGCGTCGCCGTCATCGCCATGCCGGCGGGTATCATTACAGCCGGTCTTATGGAAGAGCTGATGAACAGGAACGGCAGGCAGTAGTCAGAATCGCTTCCTGCCCGTGAATTTCCAAAAAAGCCACGGATTTCCTCCTCTGGAATCTCCGTGGCTTTTATCTGTTCTTAAAAGCATTATGCTTCGTAATGATGCGCTTCCTGCAGCATCATATCTTTGACCTTCATCAGGCGCACCTGCGTGCTCCGCTCGTTCTCGTCAAGCTTCATCGTGATATACCGGATCCCTTCCTGCGTCTCCGGGATAATGACATGCTCCAGCGCATTGACGCGGCGCCTTGTCTTTTCTATCTCCGCCGCCATCAGCTGGCAGGATTTCTCGACCTCGGCGAGCTTCAGCATATCCGGAAGCACATCCGACAGCGACTTGACCGCCCCGTCCAGATCGCTCGATGTAAACGCGAATCCGTACGGATAAATGTCGTTCTCATCCGCGGTGCGCGTTCTCGTCTTGTATACCGGCACGTTGACGCTCATGATATTTTTCATGGCGATGTCCAGCTGAACCTCCTGTTTCGGCGCAATCATCGCGCTCTGCAGAATTTCCTCGGACATGCCCGCCTTCGCCAGCACAAAATTGCGGTTCGCAGCCCGGATCTGCTCCTCGACTCTGACGCGGAGATCCATATCCTCGCGAACCAGTTCAAGGAACTGTCTCATCAGCTCATCGCGCTTGTTCTTCAGAAGACGATGGCCCTTCACCGCCGTGACGAGCTTTCTTTTGAGGCGCGTCAGTTCCATCCGGGTCGGATTAACAACCGTTGCCATACCTTCCTCCCGCTTCCTTCTTTTCGCAGCACATTACTCCTTATCGCAGCATACTGCCGTCTATCGCAATCCGTCACTTTTTATCATAATCCGTTACTTTCTATCAGAATCCGTTACTTTTTATCGTAATACCGATCCAGCATGTCGTCGCTGATTCGTTTCAGCTCGGATCTCGGCAGCATGCGAAGCAGATCCCATCCGATATCGAGCGTCTCCTGGATGCTCCGGTTCGAACGGTATCCCTGATTGATGTACTTCTCCTCGAATTCGTCCGCAAATTTTGCGTACTGAAGATCGATATCCGTCAGCGCGGCTTCGCCCAGGATCACCATCAGTTCCTTCGCGTCTTTTCCTCGCGCGTACGCCGCAAACAGCTGGTTCATGGTCGCCGCGTGGTCCGCGCGGGTGCGGCCCTCGCCGATTCCCTTGTCCTTCAGTCGTGACAGGGACGGGAGAACATCGATCGGCGGCTGTACGCCGCGGCGGTACAACTCACGGGACAGAATGATCTGCCCCTCTGTGATGTATCCGGTCAGGTCGGGGATCGGATGGGTCTTATCGTCTTCCGGCATCGTCAGGATCGGAATCAGCGTGATCGATCCCTTTTTGCCCCTCTGTCTTCCGGCGCGCTCATACATCGTCGCAAGATCCGTATACATATAACCCGGGTAACCGCGGCGGCCCGGAACCTCTTTACGCGCCGCGGAAACCTCACGGAGCGCATCCGCGTAATTTGTGATATCGGTCAGGATGACGAGCACGTGCATGTCCTTCTCAAACGCCAGATACTCTGCGGCGGTCAGAGCCATTCGCGGCGTGGAGATACGCTCGACGGCCGGATCATTCGCGAGGTTGACGAACAGGACCGTGCGGTCCAGCGCTCCCGTCTCCCGGAAGGATTCCTCGAAGAAATGCGCTTCCTCGAACGTGATGCCGATCGCGGCGAATACAACGGCGAAGGGCTCCTTTGAGCCGAGCACCTGCGCCTGGCGGGCGATCTGCGCGGCCAGCTGCGCGTGCGGCAAACCGGACGCCGAGAAGATCGGCAGCTTCTGGCCCCGGACCAGCGTGTTCAGTCCGTCGATGGCGGACACACCGGTCTGAATGAATTCCGACGGGTAATCGCGCGCCGCCGGATTCATCGGCAGGCCGTTGATGTCCATCCGTTTCTCCGGAAGAATATCCGGTCCTCCGTCAATCGTGCGGCCCATCCCGTCGAAGACGCGGCCGAGCATATCCTCGGACACGCCGAGCTCCATCGCCCGCCCGAGAAAACGGACCTTGCTGTTCGACAGGTTGATTCCGGTCGAGTCCTCAAAGAGCTGAACCAGAGCGTTGCCCCCGTCGATCTCCAGAACCTTGCATCTGCGTTTTTCCCCGGAAGCGAGCTCGATCTCACCGAGCTCATTGTACGTGACATTCTCAACGCCGCGGACGAGCATCAGAGGACCCGCTACTTCCTGAATGGTACGATATTCCTTCGACATTCTTAACGATCCTCCTTTCCTGTGAGTGCGCCGATCTCAGCGACCAGCTCGCCGCTGACCGCCTTGTACTGCGCGTCGACGTCTTCGGGTTTTGTGTACTTGAAGCGGCCGATCTTCTCTCGCGCAGGGATCTTCACGAGATCATCGATCTCCACCCCTTCCCCGAGCGCCCGGACGCCTTCCTCGTAGTACGCATAAACAAGCTTCATCATGTCGTACTGCTTCTTCAGCGGCGTATACGTATCGATCTCATCGAAGGAGTTCTGATGGAGGAAATCCTCGCGGATGGATCTGGCCGCCTCCATTTTCAGCCGCTCCTGCGGGGAGAGCGCATCCATACCGACCATCTTTACGATGTCGTTCAGCGACGCCTCGTCCTGCAGAAGACTCATCAGCTTCTGTCTCGTTTCAAGCCAGTCCTCTTTCACATTCTCATTGAACCACGACTCCAGGCTGTCCAGATACAGGCTGTAGGACGTCAGCCAGTTGATCGCCGGGAAATGGCGCTGGTAAGCGAGGTCCGCGTCCAGGCTCCAGAAAACCTTGACGATGCGGAGCGTCGCCTGGCTGACCGGCTCGGAGATGTCGCCGCCCGGAGGCGATACGGCTCCGATGACCGAGAGAAATCCCTCGCGCCCTTCTTTCCCCAGCGAGATGACACGGCCGGCTCTCTCGTAGAACTGCGCCAGACGCGATCCGAGGTAAGCCGGGTATCCTTCCTCACCGGGCATCTCCTCAAGACGTCCGGACATCTCGCGGAGCGCCTCCGCCCACCGCGACGTGGAATCCGCCATCAGCGCCACCGAAAATCCCATGTCGCGGAAATACTCGGCGATCGTGATTCCTGTATAAATGGATGCCTCGCGGGCGGCAACCGGCATATCCGATGTGTTCGCGATCAGGATCGTGCGGTTCATCAGAGATTCGCCGCTCCGCGGGTCCTTCAGCTCCGGGAACTCATTCAGAACATCCGTCATCTCGTTTCCGCGCTCGCCGCATCCGATGTAGACGACGATATCCGCATCCGCCCACTTGGCGAGCTGATGCTGGATGACCGTCTTTCCGGAACCGAACGGTCCCGGCACGGCGGCGACGCCGCCTTTCGCGATCGGGAAAAACGCATCGATAACACGCTGCCCTGTCACGAGCGGCTGCTCCGGCGGGAGCTTCTTCTGATACGGGCGCCCCTTGCGGACCGGCCACTTCTGCATCAGAGTCAGTTTCACCTCTCCGCTCTCTGTCTTCACGGCCGCGACCGTATCTTCGATCGTATACAGGCCGGAAGCGATCGAAACGATCGTTCCCTTTATTCCGTAAGGCACCATGATTTTCTGCGTGACGAGCGTCGTCTCCTTCACGGTACCGATGACGTCGCCGGCCTCAACCTCGTCGCCGGCCCTTGCCGACGCTTCAAACTCCCACTTTTTCTCACGGTCCAGAGACGGAACCTCGACGCCGCGCGCCAGCAGGTTGCTTCCCGTCACCTCGCGGATCTTGTTCAGCGGGCGCTGAATTCCGTCGTAGATGGAACCGATCAGGCCGGGGCCGAGTTCTACCGAGAGCGGCGCATCCGTCGATTCTACCGGCTCTCCGGGACCGAGTCCCTGGGTTTCTTCGTAAACCTGGATCGAAGCCCTGTCTCCGTGCATCTCAATAATTTCGCCGATCAGACGCTCGTCCGAGACGCGAACGACATCGTACATATTCGCGTCGCGCATCCCCTCCGCAATGACGAGCGGGCCGGCGACCTTTTTTATCGTTCCGGTACTGCTCATGAGTTCTGCTCCTTTTCTTTATCCTGATCCGAAAACAGGATATCGCTTCCCACCGCCTGTTCCACAGACTTCCGGACCTGCCGGACGCCGATTCCCGTATTGCCTGTCACCCCGGGAATCGCGATGATCGCCGGCGCGACGGTTTCGCGGTAGCGGTCAAGTCCGCTTCCGAGCCGTTCCATCAGCGCCTCCGTCATGTAGATAATTCCGAATCCGGAATCCGCTGTTCTGCGGATC
>ONLT01000039.1 GCA_900318755.1 uncultured Eubacteriales bacterium | reverse complement strand
TGGTACGCTGGGCGGAAAAATTACCGTCCACTGCTGAAATGGAAGTTTGTGATGGCACGCCGAGCCAAAAATTTACCATCCGATAAAGAAAAGTAAGTTTGCGATGGTAAGCCGGACGAATAATTTACCATCCGCTGTGGAAAAGAAGTTTGCGATGGTACGGCAGGCCAAAAATTTACCATCCGCTGCAGAAAAGCGAGTTTGCGATGGCACGCTGGGCGTAAAAATTTGCCATCCGATAAAGAAAAGCAAGTTTACAATGGTACGGCAGGCCGAAAAGTTACCATCAAAAACAGAAAAGCGAGTTCACGATGGCACGCCGATCCGAAAATGCCCACCAGACGGCAGGACACCGGAATGAGCGCGGGAGGAACGGTTGTTGTCTGACACCGTTGGGCGTGGGAAGTTTCAGCTTTTATTTCAGGAATTAATCAGAGGTGAATCGAATGAAAATTCAGGAAGACGGTGTACTTGAAACATCCAGCCGCTACTTTTTTACCCCCTCCTCCTTTGCGGAGCAGGTGCTGTTTTATCCGACTCGGGTTGCCCATTTTTTCTGCACGAAGGACTACCATTTCAGCGGTTTTTCCGAGATCGGCATGCAGCCCAGTCATCATCTTCACTACATGCTCTTCGCTCTGGCGGCCGGATCGATGGCACTGAAGCTGGACGGCCGCGTGTTCCGCGCGGGAAAGGGCGACGCGGTCCTCTTTGACTGCAAGCGCCCTCACGAATACAGCGCCCTGGAGGAAGGGGTGGAGTTCTACTGGCTCGTATTTGACGGAGGAATGATGGAAACCCTGTTCGACCAGATTTTGCAGATTCACGGGGATCAGAACGTCTTTCCGGCAGCCGATTTCGGCAGCCTCGCCGCACGCTTCACGCGGCTTCTGTCCATCGCGTCCGGGCCGGCGCACACACCGGAGATCGCAATCTCCGGTGTGATCTACTCCATACTCTGCGGGCTGTTCCTGACCCAGAAGGTTTCCAGAACTCCCGGACAGGCCTTCATCGAGAAAGCCATGTCCTACGTGGATACCCATTACAGAGAGCCGCTGCAGGTGTCGGACATCGCGGCCACCGCCGGCCTTTCCGCCTCCTATTTCACGCGCTGCTTCCGGCAGGCGACCGGCTATTCTCCTTATGAATATCTGACCCTGAAGCGGATCGGCGCCGCAAAGGATCTTCTGCTCTCCAGCGACCGTTCCATCTACGAAATCGCCTGCGCCTGCGGTTACAACAGCGAGGAGAATTTCATCCGCTCCTTCAAAAACGCCGTCGGCGTCTCCCCCGGGAGCTTCCGCCGCTATCCCGTATAACAGACCGGTTTCCGGTCTGTCAGGCAGGTACTTCCGGTCTGTCGGGCCGGTTCTTCCGGTCTGTCGGGCCCATTCTTCCGGTCTGCCAGGCCGGCTCTTCCGGTCTGTCAGTCGTTGTCCGCGTCAAAGGGAACCCATGCGGAATTCTGATCGGCGGATTTCACACACGCGTTGATCCAGCGGATTCCATCGATGCCGTGATCGATGTCCGGATAGATCATGTCGCGGATGAATTCTTCATCGCCGCGGTCCTTCGCCGCCATCACCTGCGCGAATTTCGTGTACAGGTTTGCCCAGGACTCCGGAAGCCCCTCGAAATGAAGCGCACCGAGTCTCTCCTGCTCCTGTGTGAGCGGTTCGTTATAATCGCATCCTCTGGTGAGCACCTGCGCCGGCTGCCCCTGAACCTCGTAAATCAGAGTGTCGCACGCGCGGTCGTTCCACTCAAGAGATGCTTTGGATCCGACGATCCGGATATGCTGGGAGCTCATATCGCCCGCGTTGACGGCGGACGCCCACATCCGTCCGACGGCGCCGTTCTCGTAGCGCATCAGCACATAGGCGTTGTCCTCCAGCGGATACCGGCTGCCGACGAAGGCCTGGCGGTCGCAGAGGACCTCTTTCGGCCTCATGTCGGAGGTAACCAGCTCGGACATGTAAAATGTGTGGGTAGAAAGATCGCCCAGAACAAAGGATCTTCCGACCTTCTTCGGATCCACTCTCCACTTCTGTCCCTCCGCCTTCACATCCGCCGTCGCGTCGCAGCCAAATCCGTGCGCATAGCGAAGATCGATCATGTTCACTTTACCGATCATGCCTTTTTCGATCATCGCTCTCATCTGGAGCAGCATCGGGAAGCCGGAGAATCCGTAGGTGACGCAGACCACCTTGTTCATCTTCTCCGCCAGCGCCTTGATCTCCTCGCCCTCTCTGACGGTGAAGAACATCGGCTTCTCGCAGATCACGTGCAGCCCGGCCTCAAGGGCCGCCTTGACCACCTCGTAATGCAGGAAGTTCGGAGTCGCAACATCGACGACTTCCACGCCGTCCTCCCGCTTTGCCTCCTCCTCGAACATCGTCCTGTAATCCGGATAGCAGCGGTCGGTGTCCATATTCAGCGCGGCGCCGAACTCCTTTGCGCGCTCCGCGTCCACGTCAAACGCAGAAGCGACGAGACGGAAGTTCGTGTTGTCCATCAGCGCGCCGAGACGGTGCTTATATCCCACCTGGCTTGTGCGGCCTCCTCCGACGATTCCCCAGCGATACGGTCTGTCAATTTTCTTTTCGCCAATGTTCATTTTCTATCTCCTTTTTTCATGCTTTTTTATGCGCGAATACCACTTGCGGCCTTTGTTTTCCGCACTTGTTTCCGTGGGACTCCTCCCACCGGACACCTACACATTACCGCACGAAACGTCCCGTCTCAATGGAGTATCTTGTTCTGTCATTCATCGATCCTGCTTTTCTTTCCGATCACAAGATCCGCCAATCTTAATTTTCTTTCCGATCACAAGATCCGCCAATCTTAATTTTTTTCCGATTACAAGATCCGCCAATCTTAATGATCAAAATACGTCTTCCGGAAGCGGTTCGGCGAGATTCCCTCGTGCTTGCGGAACAGGTTGATCAGACTTCCGCTGGTGGCGTAGCCCACTTCCTCCGCGATCTCTTCAATCGAACGGTTGGTGCGGATCAGAAGGACCTTCGCCCGCTCGATCCTCGTGTTGATCACAAAATCCATCGGCGACCGCCCGGTGACGCTTTTAAAGCAGTGGGAGAAATAATACACGCTCAGATTTACCTCGTCCGCCAGCGTCTTCAGAGAGATCTCCTCCCCTACATGTTCCCGGATATAGGCCACCGACTGCTGAATCAGCGCCTGAATGCTGCCGCTGTTCTCCTCCGGTTCTGCGAGGAGTTCCAGAATCTCGTAAATCTGAAGGGAGAGACTCATCGGAGCTTCCGCCTGACCGCTTCCGAAACCATCGAGCAGCTTCGCGATTTTATCGCGCACGATCCGGTTGTTCTGCTTCCGGATCATCCATCCGCTGCGCTCCATGATATGCCGGGTCAGCTCGTGGGAATTCGAGCCGTCATAATGCAGATAGTAAAACTCCAGATTATTTTCCGCCCTGTAATAGTGTTTTTCCGTACAGTCCAGAAGCGCAATATCCCCCGGAAGCGCCACCGTCTCCTCGCCCCGGTACCGGATGTGCATTTTTCCCTTCTGTATGTACATCACCAGCAGGTACGGAAAACTGTTCCGGTCCAGCATGTAGCGGTCCGTACAGTAATAATGCCCGCACCAGGTCGGATAGAACAGAAAGCGGCTCGCCTCTTCCGTCGGAGTCATCGCAAAAACAGTGGACTTTTCCAGTATTCCGGGATCCGAAACTTTCAAATCGCCCCTCCCTCTTTTCTTCAAAAACAGCGCAGACGAAAAGCGGACCGCCCGCATTCGCTCCGGAATATCTGACGGACCGTCTGTCCCGGTCAGATCCGCGGTGAATGCGGCAGCCCGCCTGCCGTCTCACAATATTTTCAGAGCTGCAGAAATCATGCTCAGACCTTCTGTTTGGAATCGGTAATGACGATGTTCCGCATCAGATTCTCCTCGCTGATCTCCGCCTCGCCGAGCTCGCCGGTGATGCGCCCCTGCGCCATGGTGTAAATCCGGTTGGAGACGCCCATGATTTCAGGCATCTCGGAGGAAATTACGATGACCGCAAGGCCCTGCTCCGCCAGATGCGCGATCATGTTATGGATCTCCGACTTCGCTCCGATATCGATTCCGCGCGTCGGCTCATCCAGAATCAGAATCTTCGGGTCCATCGCCAGCCACTTGCCGATGACGACCTTCTGCTGGTTTCCGCCGGAGAGATAGACAACCGGCTGCTCCGGACTAGGCGAACTGATCTGCATCGCGTCGTGATACTTGTCGTAGATCTGCTTTGTCTGGCTGTCATCCACAAACAGCCCCTTCTTTATCTGTGGCAGCTTCGCCAGCGCGATATTCTCCCGGCAGGATTTCGGAAGCAGGAGTCCCTGCTCCTTCCGGTTCTCGGTGACAAACCCGATGCCGTGCTTTACCGCCTCAACCGAGCCGCTGATCTTCACTTCTTTTCCGTCGATGAAGATTTTCCCGGCATCCAGATGGCGCACACCGAAAATTGCTTCCATGATCTCGCTTCGTCCCGCGCCGACCAGTCCGTAGAAACCGACCACCTCTTTTGCGTTTACGTGAAACGAGATGTCCCGGAAATATCCGTGCGCGGTCAGCCCCTCCGCACGGAGGACCTCTTTTCCAGGCTTCGCGGTGCATTTTGTGAAGTAATTGTCCATATGGCGGCCGATCATCGCCTGAATCAGATCATCCAGGACAATATCGCTGATCCGAAACTGGCCGGTCAGCTTTCCGTCGCGGAGGACGACCGCCTCGTCACAGATTTCAAAAATCTCATCCATCTTGTGACTGATGTAAATGATGCCGACGCCCTCCTTCTTCAGCTTGCGGATGATGTCGAACAGCGCGTTTTTCTCGCGCTCGGTCAGAGAAGAAGTCGGCTCGTCCAGGATCAGGATCTTCGCGCCAAGAGCGATGCCCCGCGCGATCTCGACCATCTGCTGCTGAGAGATCGGAAGATCCCGCACATAATCGGTCGACTTGACGGTGGAATTCAGATCCTGCAGAACCCTGTCCGCGTCCGCGTTCATCTTCTTCCAGTCAATGGTTTTCCCCTTCTTCGGCTGGGAGCCGAGGAACATATTCTCCGCCACCGTCAGATCCGTGATCAGCGACAGCTCCTGGAAAATCAGGATGACTCCCGCCGCCTTTGCCTCGTCCGGGTTCCTGAAACTGACCTTTTTCCCCTGATAATAGATTTCTCCGGAATCCGCGTGATAGGAGCCGTACAGACACTTCATCAGCGTAGACTTTCCGGCACCGTTCTCGCCGCACAGCGCGACGACCTCGCCGGCTCTGACCCTGATTCCGGCGCCGTCCAGCGCCTTCACTCCAGGGAACGTCTTGACGATATCCTTCATTTCCAGAAGATATTCATCTGCCATAAAAGATATTCTCCCTTCTACTCAACAGAACACATTGCCGTCCGACGACCGTTTCGATATCAGATCAGCTTCTCGAAGTTGCCCTGATCGACCTGATCGAAGTTCTCTTTGGTGATAACCGGGGTGTCGATGAATACGCTCTTGGACGGAAGATCATTTCCGAGCGCGATCCAGCATGCCCAGTCAAGCGCGGTCTCAGACTCGGTGATCGGGGACTGCAGAGATGCGCCCGCAATTTTTCCGTCTTTGATGTATCCGCTGATGATGGAGTAATCGCCGGTCGCCGCCGCCCAGATCGGGAACTCACCCTCGCGGCCTGCCGCTTTGACTGCGTTGTAAACGCCGACTGCGGTGTTGTCATCAAAGGTCATGATCGCCGTGATATCGCCCTTGGACGGATATTTAACGAGCCAGTTCTCCGCTACCTGCTGCGCCTTCTCACGCTTTCCTTCCGAAGTCTGGCTGTCGACAAAGGTTCCGCCGGCCTCTTCGACCGCTTTCTGCATTCCCTCTTTACGGGCCTGTGCCTGCTGCTGACCGTTGACGCCCTCCACGAACAGGACCTTCGCGCCCTTCGCGCTGCTTCCGAGATCCGTCATCGCCTGCTTCGCCGCGTTGTAGCCCTCGGTATAATCATCCGGGCCGACGAATCCGACCGTGTAATCGATGCCGTCGTCGGTTACGTTGGAGTTGCACATCAGGCACGGAATTCCCGCCTGCTGGACAGATTTCGCCTGGGCTACGGAGGATTCGGAGTTCACCGGCCAGATCATGATGACGTCGCATTTCTGCTGGATCAGATCCTGCACCTGGTTGGTCTGCTTCGTGACATCATCGACCGCGTCAAGAAGAACCAGATCAACACCGACCGTCTTCGCGTAATTTTTCATGTGCTGGAAATAAGAAGTCATATACGTATCGTTCGAACCGTGGCGGAACGCCATGCCGAGCTTCAGGCCGGAGAGGTCCTTCCCGGAGAGATCCGGACGGCTCGCGGCAGACGCGGAGGACCCGGAGGAAACACTCTCTCCCGCGCCGGAGGACGAAGAAGATGTAACCGCCTCACTTTTGGCAGATGCCGACGCCGAAGCGGAGGAAGCCGCGGAGGAAGAGGCGCTTCCGGATGAGGAAGATCCGCCCGAACCGCACGCCGCCAGTGAAAGGGCCATCGCGCCGCAAATAACAAGTGTCGTTAACTTTTTAAATTTCATAGCCTTCTCCTTTGTTCTTTCCTGTGTAATCGATCAGGGATCTCTATGATATTCCGCAAACCCGCGGCTACCATCACTGTATGGTCAGTTCTTCAGGCCAGCCCTCGCACGTGCGTCGGACAGGAACTTATCGGCGATCAGGACCGCGATCATGATCGCGCCGGTGCAGAACGTGGAAACCCAGGGCTGCGCGTTCGTGATGCTCATAATGTTATTGACAACGCCGAGGATCATGACGCCGATCAGTGAGTACCAGATGTTCCCGTAGCCGCCGGAGAGCTTCGTGCCTCCGAGTACGACTCCGGCGATGACCAGCATATGCATGTCCGGCCACCCCAGCGCCGGCGTGGACGCTCCGTTCTGCGCCGCATAGAGGACGCCGCCCAGTCCGGAGAGGACGCCGCAGATGACAAAGTTGATGAAGATCGTCTTTCTGACGTTGATTCCCGCGTTCTCTGCCGCGCTCGCGTTGCCGCCTGCCGCGTAGGTGTTGCGGCCGTGGCTCGTGTAGCGGAGAACGTAATGGGCGATCAAAAGGCCGATGATGTACAGCCAGCTGATATAGGTCAGCGGCCCGAGCTTTCCGGTTCCGAACGCGCGGAACGCGTCGCTCGTAGCGGAGATGGACTGTTCGTCCGGATAGATGTAGGCGAATCCGCGGCATCCCAGCATCAGGGCCAGCGTCACAACGAATGCGTTGATCCCTACATACGCCACCAGAAGGCCGTTGATGATTCCTACAAGCAGGCCCACCAGCAGCGCCACCAGAACCGCTCCCGCGACGCCGATCTTCGGCTGCAGTCCGCAGGCCAGCGCCGCCGTCAGGGAAAGCAGTGTGCACAGGGACATATCGAAAAATCCGTTCAGGATGACGAAGGACATTCCGATCGCCATAATTCCCTTAATCGCGTTCTGATTGAATACGTTGAAGAGGTTTCCGGGCGCCAGAAACGATACGTCGAGGATCGTCGCGATGATCATGATTCCGATCAGGATCGGGATGGATGTATTCACCGAAAGGAACTTTGTAACCTTTTTCATTACTTTTTCACTCCTTTCCTTGAAGCGCGGATGTCCATGTAAACCGCCAGCAGGATGATGATGCACTCCGCGACGTACTGGTAATACACTGACATGCCGAGGATGACAAATCCCGTTTTCATGATTCCGATGATCAGCGCTCCGACGAAGGTCCGGTAAATACTTCCCTCGCCACCGTTCAGATCCGCGCCTCCCAGGATTACCGCCGTGATGACATCGAACTCATAACCAAGGCCCATGGTCGGCTGCGCGCCCGCGCCCCGCATCGCCAGCAGAATCGCGGCGATCGCCGTGGAAAATCCGGAGATAACGAAGGTCAGCATAACAATTTTGTTGTCGTTGATGCCGCTGTACCGGCAGGTTTCCGAATTCGTGCCGACCGCCTTCACGTGATGGCCGAACACGGTCCGTTTCAGGATGACCGCAAAAACGATGCAGAAGATCGCCATGATAATGACCGAAACCGGGACGATTCCGACATTGCCCTGTCCCAGGCCGACGATCGGGAGATCCGAATTGTCAAGGCTGACGAACTGTCCTTTCGTGTACATCAGGGTCAGCGCCTGAAGGACGTTCATCATACCGAGTGTGGCGACCATCGAGTTCAGATGAAGATAACCGCAGAGGTATCCGCACAGAACGCCGGAGAGACATCCGACAAGAATGGTGATCAGAACCGCTCCGACCTGACCGACCTGATTCGTCGTGACGATGACCACCGAGCCACACAGGGAAAGAAGCGATCCCACCGACAGGTCGAAGTTTCCGCCGATGATGGCGTATGTCATCCCGGCACCCATGATCGCGATGACCGCGATCTGCCGGAAAATGTTTACAACGTTGGCTGTTGTGAAAAACGAGTGCTGCAGCAGGCCGAAAATGATGAAAATTATGATTCCGACCAGCAGAAGCGCCTGGCTTTTCAGGAAGCCGCCTACTGCCATTTTTTTATTCTGTTCCATAACAAATCCCCATTTTCTTTTCGTTCATGATAGTGATGATCCCGGACAGCGGATCGTCAGATTTCCGGCCGCCCGCGCCCCATGAGAATTTCCCGTTGCTCTCTGCCTCATGCACTGCTGAACACACATTCTTTCATCTTTTCCACCTCCGCGGTTCTGTTTCCGATTTTCTGAATTTGCTTTTCCCCTTGTTCTTTTGTTTTTTTGACTGCGTTGTAATAATAGCATATGCGTGCACGTGTCCGCAATTGGTGTTTTATACGATATTGCCATTTTATTTTCGTTAGATTTTACAATTCTCTCATTTTTTGTTAATTATTTATCTTTTCTGCGGGTTGTTTCCAGTATTTATTCTCAGAATTTACCCAAATCCCTCAAAAATCCGCACTTTCTTCTGCGGTATACTCTGCTTCGTTGCGTACACGTGTAAAATTTTCTGGTATTCTCATGGAAAGTACGGTAGAATGGAATAGAAAATCGAAGAAATGCCGAACCTGTTATCGAAAGGAATGGATCATGGACCGTGTGAATTCAATTATCAGCTATACCTACATTCTGCTGGGCGTCTACCTCGCAGTCCTCGTAATCCGCGCGCGTTTTACCGGATTCGTAAACAACGCGCTGATCTGGGACCGTACAAAGCAGTTCGAGGACTGCCGTGACAAAGACGGCTTTCTTCGCTATCTGTTTCCGCGCGGACTCATCTGTGCTGCCGCGCTGGTCATCTCCGGTGTTCTCGGAATCGTATCCGAATCCGTTAAAACTCTCGCGGGTTATCAGAGCATCTCCATGATCGTCATGATCATCGTTTTCTTTTATTACATTTACATCGTCCGGACTGCCATGACGAAATATTACTGACTAAGACTTCCCATGCCGAAAATCAGCGTCGGCCCTTTGCTCTGCGGGTCCTTCATTCTTTGGGTCCTTCACTCTTCGGTTCCTTCGCTCTGCGGATTCCGGCAGTTCGCGAACAGCAGCCGCCGCGGCCGGCTTGCTGAGGCGAAATGTTTGCCATCAAATGGAGAAATGCAAGACAGCGATGGCACGATGGGCGAAATGTTTGCCATCAAATGAAGAAACGCCAGGCAATGATGGCACGATGGGCGAAATTTTTACCATCGGATAAAGATAAGTAAGTTTGGGATGGCACAGACGGCAAAATTTTTGCCATCAGATGAAGAAACGTAAGACAGCGATGGCACGGTCGGCCAAATTTTTGCCATCGGATGAAGACAAGCAAGTTTGGGATGGCACGGATGGCCGAATGTTTGCCATCAAATGAAGAAACGCCAGGCAACGATGGCACGGTCGGCCAAATTTTTGCCATCAGATGAAGAAACGCAAGGCAACGATGGCACGATGAGCGAAATTTTTAACATCGGATAAAGATAAGTAAGTTTGTGATGGCACGGTAGGCAAAATTTTTGCCATCAAATGGAGAAACGCATGGCAATGATGGCACAATGGGCGAAATTTTTACCGTCAGATGAAGAAACGCAAGGCAACGATGGCACGATGAGCGAAATTTTTACCATCGGATGAAGACAAGCAAGTTTGTGATGGCACGGTCGGCCGAATGTTTGCCATCAAATGAAGAAACGTCAGGCAATGATGGCACGATGGGCGAAATTTTTACCGTCAGATGAAGAAACGCAAGGCAACGATGGCATGATGAGCGAAATTTTTACCATCGGATAAAGATATGCAAGTTTGTGATGGCACGGTCGGCCGAATGTTTGCCATCAAATGAAGAAACG
>ONLT01000006.1 GCA_900318755.1 uncultured Eubacteriales bacterium | reverse complement strand
TATTTGTCACAGAAATAAAAAACGGACGGCGCCATGAAAGAAAGCGCCGTCCGTTTTTTCAGCGGAGGACAAGGGATTCGAACCCTCGCACCGGTTGCCCGGCCTAGCGCATTTCGAGTGCGCCCTCTTGGACCGCTTGAGTAATCCTCCGTGCTGAAAATCAGCTTCATTATCATATCAGAAAACGCCGGGGACTGCAATACTTAAAAATCAGGGCAAAAAAAGGCGGCGTTCACACTTTTTTACCAATTCCAACACAAAGTCACCATCTTGACTCTCTATATTAAAGACTGTAAAGAGAAACCGACAGAAGAACCGGGCGGACCGGATGCTTTTGATAAGAGGAAAGATCAAGGAGAATGAAGATGAGTGAATTCAATTACAATGATTACAACCGGGATAACAGTTACACGGATCCGTATCAGACAGGCAGCGCGGCAGGAAATCAAAACGCCGGCGGTTTCGGCGGCGGACCGAAAAAACCGAAAAAGAAAAAAAGCGGCGGCAGGAAGATGCGCAGCGTCGTCGCGGCCGCACTGGTCTTCGGACTTGTGGCGGGAGGAACGACATACGGCGTCTCGGCGATCGGAAATCATTTCCTGACGTCGGGCTCGCAGATTTCATCGACCGCGGACACATCGGGCACCGCGGCGAGCGGCGAGCTGACGTCCCAGACCACTTCGACGGATACGGCGGACGGCACGGTTGAGAGCGTGGCCAGCTACGCGATGCCGTCCATGGTTACGATTTCCACCCTTTCGGTTGAGCAGATGAGGAGCTACTTCGGCGGCACCCAGAGCTACGAGGTGCAGGGCGCGGGAACCGGAATTATCATCAGCGAGGACGACAGCTATTATTACATCGCGACGAACGCCCACGTCGTCGAGGGCGCGACACAGCTTTCGGTTGGATTTGTCGATGAAAGCGCGGCGGAAGGCATGATCAAGGGCGAGGATGATGAGAATGACATCGCGGTTGTGGCGGTGAAGAAATCGGATGTGTCCGATGATACGAAGAGCCAGATCAAGGTTGCGACGGTCGGCGATTCGGACAATCTGGCGCTGGGCGAGCAGGTCGTGGCGATCGGCAACGCGCTCGGATACGGACAGTCTGTTACCAGCGGATATGTCAGCGCGCTGAACCGTGAGCTCCAGACCGCCAATGACGACGGGTCGACATCGACATCGGACGGGCTGATTCAGACCGATGCGGCGATCAACCCCGGAAACAGCGGCGGCGCGCTTCTGAATATGAGCGGAGAGGTCATCGGCATCAATGAGGCAAAGAGTTCCACCACATCTTCGGGCGTCACGGTCGATAACATCGGCTATGCGATTCCGATGGCGAAGGCGCTGCCGATCATCAAGTCGCTGATAAGCGGCGAGGGATCCACCTCGTCGTCCGGAAGTCAGAGCAGCGGTTCCAGCAGTCAGAGCAGCGGTTCCGGAAGCCAGAGCAGCGGCTCCGGAAGCCAGAACAGCCAGGGACAGTCCGGATCGCTTTTCGGAAGCATGTTTGGCTGATTGCCGGTTACCGGTTTCCGGCCGACCGGTTTACGGTGATAATACCGGCGGAGACAAGAACCAGAGACAGCAGTCCGTAAAGACTGAATGCCTGGTTCTTTTCATTTAACAGAAGCGCGGAGAGGATGACCCCGAGGACGGGGTTCATGAACCCGAAGACCGCGATGCGGCTGACCGGATTGTACTTCAGGAGAATGCTCCAGAGGGAATAAGCGACCGCGGAGATCAGCGCCATGTACAAAAGAAGCAGCGATGACGCGGGGGTGAAGCCGGAGAGCCGCCCTCCGAGCGCCGCGCCCGATGCCGCCAGAACGAGGCCGCCGATGACGAACTGGCACCCGCTCAGGACGAGCGGATCCTCGCGCTTTGAAAACCGCTTGATGAAGGAGGACGAGAAGGAGTACATGAGCGCGGAGAGAAGAATAAACCCTTCGCCGTTCCAGTGCATGGAAAAGTCGATCGCGCTGCCTGGAATCAGAATGAGCAGAACGCCGGCGAATCCGATGAGACAGCCGATGATTTTCCTTGCGGTCAGCTTTTCGTAGCGGAAGATGAGCGCCGCGATCAGAATTGCGAGAAAGGTGGAGGATGCCTCGATAATGGAGGATTTTACGCCGGAGGTGTGGGCCATTCCGATGTAGAAGAAGAAATACTGGCCGATCGTCTGGAAGAGCGCCAGTATAAGGATGTCTCCTTTGCTTTTCCCATCCGGAAGAAGTACGCGCCGGTTCTGCAGGCTCCCGAACAGCAGCACGAGAAGGCCGGCGAGTGTGAAGCGCACGCCGGCGAAGAGCAGCTGCCCAGCGGAATCGCCGGAGGCGATGCGGAAAAGCCGGTATCCGATTTTCACGCAGGGGAAGGCGCTGCCCCAGAGAAAGCAGCAGATGAGCGTCATCAGGAAGATGACGGGTGTGGCTGTCCAGAATCGTTCTTTTTTCATCCTTTTGATTCCTGTAATCTGTTTATTATTCCGATCAATCAAGTCGGGCCTTATTCTATCACAAAAGCACTTCTGAAATTGTTAATAAAAATTAACAGATTCATAATCAATTGTTTCAATTGACATACTTTCCATCGTTCGGGGATATGGGTATACTTAAGACTGGGAGTACAAATTTCAAAAAACTTAAATATTGTTTGTTATATGCTGCGGACTGTAAGGGGAACAATCCGCGGACGGACAGGCTTTTTTTGAAGCACCGGCGCTCCCGTTTTGAGGGAGTTTTTTTTGACCCGTTTTTCCGGGCCGATAAGGGGTAATTATGAAGAACAGGGGAAGCGTTCACAAAAAAGGGCTCGCCCTTTTGACGGCAATGCTGCTCGCCGCCGGTTCGCTGCCTCTCTCCGGGTGCCAGGTCCATCTGAAGACCATGCGTGTCGCATTTGTGGGCGACACGGAATCCGGGGAGTATCAGAACGCGTGTGACGAGCTTTGGCAGGGCATTTCAGATTACGCGAAGATTCACAACGCGACGGCGTCGATCTACACGCCGTCGGACACGGGTATCGCAGGCGCCAGAAACGCGATGGAGGACGCCATCGACGAGGGCGCGGAGGTAATTGTGTGTGTCGGGGCGCGCATGGGAAATGCGGTCTACGACCTTCAGCAGAGAGAAATTCACACAAAGTTTGTTCTTTTTGATGCGGTTCCGACGGACGGAACCGGTCAGGGAGAGGGAAGAATCCGGGGAAACACATACTGTGTGCGGTTCAACCGCGAGGAAGCCGGCTTTCTGGCGGGATACGCGGCGGTCTTTGAGGGATACACGAAGCTGGGGTATCTTGGCGGAAGCCGGGAGGAAGGCGATGTGCGCTACGGCTCCGGGTTCATCCAGGGCGCGGAGTACGCGGGGTCGGAGAAGGGCCTCGGCGCGGGGGCAATCGAGGTGATGTACGGCAGCGTTCCGTCGGGGACGATCGATCCCTCGCAGGTCGCTGAGGTGAACGGATGGTTTCAGGAGGGATGCCAGCTGATCTGCGTGAGCGGCAGCGGGCCGGAGCTGATCGGACCGGAGAGCGCGCAGGAATCGGGCAGCAGGGCGATCACGGCGGATATGAATGACAGTCAGCCGGATTCCGTGATCGCGTCGTCGGGAATCAATTACACACAGGCGGCGGTAAGCGCGCTGGAGAAGATCCGTTCGGGCAGCCTTTCGGGAGGGCGCATCAACGTGCTCGGCATCCGGGACGGCGGCGTCCACATGAAAATGACGGACGGCGGGTTCCGGAATTTTACAGAAGAACAGTACAGGACGGTGGCGGGAAAAATCAGTGACGGGACCATATCCATTACCGGTGAAGATGTTGCTTCGGATCCGTCCGGACACGGTGTAACAATCTGCAAAATCGAACAGAAACAGTGAATCGGCACATGCGGGTAAGTTTACGAAATTACTACTTGTGTGAAACAAAGATTTATGTTAGTATGTAGAAAGATTGAAGAAATTATTTCAGAATTGTTACACGATCAGTTCACAAATTAACCGGAACAACGCAGACATTGGGGATGGATATATGCGAAGATCTAAGACATTTGTTTACGGAATGGCAGCGGTTGTAGCCGTCAGCACGGTTGTACCCCAGGCCGTTCTCGCATCGCCCTCTATCGAGAGCGTGCAGCAGCAGAAAGATGATACCAGCGCGAAGCTGAGTGAGCTGCAGAGCCAGATCAGCGCGTTGGAGCAGAAAAAGTCCGAAGTGACCGGACAGATTGACAGCCTCGGCGGACAGCTCGTTACGCAGATCGCCGAGATCCAGGATACGAGCAATCAGATCGATGCGAAAAATCAGGAGCTCGATCAGATCGCTGCGCAGCTGACCGAGGCACAGAACCAGAAGGAAACTGAGTACAAGGCCATGAAGAAGCGGATCCGCTACATCTACGAGAACGGCGGAAATGCGGGCTGGGCGGAAATTTTCCTGAATAACGGGGACGTTTCCAAGATCCTGACTCAGGCGGAGTACACTGAGAAGATGTACGATTACGACCGCCAGTGCCTGACCGAGTACGCACAGACGGTTCAGACGATCACCGATCTGCAGACCCAGCAGGAGCAGGAGAAGCAGAACCTGGAGTACCTCAAGCAGGACCAGGAGGATGATAAGGCTCAGCTGGAAACGCTTCTGGAACAGGCGAAGGCAACCTCCGCGGATTATGATGCGCAGCTGGCAGATTCCAACGCGAAGGCGACGGAGTACGAGCAGCTGATCTCAGAGCAGAACGCGAAGATCAATGAGCTTGTCGCGGCACAGCAGGCAGCGGAGCAGGCCGCTCAGCAGCAGGCGGCGCAGCAGGCAGCGGCTCAGTCTTCTTCCTCGAAGAAGTCCTCCGGAAGCAGCGCGAATACCGCGAATTCCTCGAACGGAAATTCGGGCAGCAGCTCTTCGACAAAGTCGTCCGGATCGACGAAATCCTCGGCGGGCAGCACGAATTCTTCGACTGGAAGTACGAATTCCTCGACGGGAAGCACCAAATCTTCAACGAATAGCTCGAAGTCTTCGACGAACACCTCGAAGTCGTCCGGATCGTCCGGAAGTTCCTCGGGCAGCAGCAAGGGATCCGCTTCCGGATCGGCCGTTGTCTCGTACGCGGAACAGTTCATCGGAAACCCGTACGTATGGGGCGGCACGAGTCTGACGAACGGATGCGACTGCTCGGGATTCGTGATGCAGGTATACGCACACTTCGGTTACAGCCTTCCGCATTCTTCCGGCGCACTGGCGTCGGTCGGGAAAGCGGTCGGAAGCCTCTCTGAGGCGCAGCCGGGCGATATCCTCTGCTACTCCGGCCATGTAGGAATCTACGTCGGCGGCGGGCAGATGGTCAACGCTTCGAACAGCAAGCCGTACCCGGCGGGCGGAATCAAATACTCGAGCGCGACGTACCGCTCAATCGTAGCGATCCGCCGCCTTGTGTAAGAAACAGACAGATTTGAAAAACGGATCTCCGGAAGGGGATCCGTTTTTTTTGACGGATCAGAAAAAAGGAAATGAGGATGCGCGCTGACGCATCCTCATTTCCTTAAGGTGTATTGGATGTAAGATTCCGGCTGAACCGGAAAATAAATGGAGAGCGAATCCGCAGAACAGCGCCGCTGTCCTGGTGGCGTTCAATCGCTCCTGCCACATTGCTACTATAGCATGGGCGGTGCCGCATTTCAATTATTTTTTACATGTAATTGAATGTAAATTTACATGAAATTTACAATTGCCCCGCGTCGGACATCATCGCCGGCCTTTCGTTTTTTTGTCCGGGGATTGAGGAAAAAGCGGACAGTTGCTATACTGGATGAGTGTGAAATCGGAACCGTTCACAGAGCTGACGTTCAAAGAGTTGAGATAAAGGAGTGCGCAGATGGAATACAGGATCGAACATGACTCGATGGGTGAGATGAAGGTGCCGGCGGATTCGTACTGGGGAGCGCAGACGCAGCGCAGCTATCAGAACTTCCGGATCGGTACGGAGAAGATTCCGGGGGAGATCATCGCGGCCTTTGCCGTGCTGAAGAAGGCGGCGGCAGCGGCGAACTGCGGCCTCGGGAAGCTGGACGAGGGACGGCGCGATCTGATCGGCCGGGTCTGCGACGAGATTCTCGACGGCAGCCTGGACGGCAATTTCCCGCTGGCGGTCTGGCAGACCGGAAGCGGCACCCAGTCGAACATGAACGTGAACGAGGTGATCGCGAACCGGGGCAACGAGCTGGCCGGAGAGAAGCTTCTTCACCCGAACGATACGGTTAATATGTCGCAGAGTTCCAACGACACGTTTCCGACGGCGATCCATATCGCGGCGGTCACGGCGATCCGCAGCGAACTCTTCCCGTCGATCGATCACTGCATCAGCGTTCTCCGGGAGCTGGAAAAAAAGAATGAGGGCGTGATCAAGAGCGGAAGAACGCATCTGATGGACGCAACGCCGATCCGTTTTTCGCAGGAGATCAGCGGCTGGAGAGGCATGCTGGAGACCGGACGGGAGCTGCTGGAATCCGCCCTTCCGCACATTTCGAAGCTGGCGCTGGGCGGTACGGCCGTGGGAACGGGACTGAACGCGCCGGAGGGATTCGATGTGCGCGTAGCGGAGGAGGTCTCGAAACTGACCGGGTATCCGTTTGAGACGGAGGAGAACAAGTTCCACGCTCTGACATCGAAGGACGCGGTCACGTTCGCCCACGGCGCAGTCAAGGCGCTTGCCGCGGACATGATGAAGATCGCGAATGACGTGCGCCATCTCGCGAGCGGTCCGAGATGCGGCCTGGGCGAGATCACGATTCCCGCCAACGAACCCGGGAGCTCCATCATGCCGGGAAAGGTGAATCCGACGCAGTGCGAGGCGATGACGATGGTCGCGGTTCAGATCATGGGCAACGACGCGGCGATCGGGTTCGCGGCTTCGCAGGGAAACTTCGAGCTGAACGTATTTATGCCGGTGATCGCTTACAATTTTCTGCAGTCCGTGCGGCTGCTGGCGGACGGCATCCGCTCCTTTACGGATAAATGCCTGGTCGGCATCGAGGCCAACCGGGAGAAAATGGATTACAACCTGCACAACTCCCTGATGCTTGTGACGGCGCTGAATCCG
>ONLT01000109.1 GCA_900318755.1 uncultured Eubacteriales bacterium | reverse complement strand
GTTCGTGTCATCGCCGGAAAAGACAAAGATAAAGAGGGCAAGGTGATCGCTGTCGACGCAAAGACGAACCGCGTGATCGTCGAGGGCATCAACATGGTCACCAAGAGCCAGAAACCGAGTGCCGCGAATCAGCAGGGCGGGCTCGTTCAGAAAGAAGCTCCGATTCATGTTTCAAACGTCATGTATCTTCAGAACGGACAGACGACGCGCATCGGCTACAAGATGGACGGCGACAAGAAAGTCCGTGTCGCGAAGAAGACCGGCGACGTAATCGACTAAAGAGGAGGCGCAGGAATTGAGCAGATATAAAGACTTATACAATGATAAGATCGCGGATGCGATGAAGAGCAAGTTCGGTTATAAGAACGTGATGCAGATTCCGAAGCTGTCGAAGATCGTCGTGAACATCGGCGTCGGCGAGGCGAAGGAGAATTCCAAGGTTCTTGATTCCGCCGTGAGCGATCTTGAGAAGATCACCGGACAGAAACCGATTGTAACAAAAGCGAAGAAGTCCATCGCGAACTTCAAGATCCGTGAGGGAATGCCGATCGGATGCAAGGTGACTCTCCGCGGCGAGAAGATGTATGATTTCGCTGACCGCCTGATCAATCTGGCGCTGCCGCGTGTCCGTGACTTCCGCGGCGTCAATCCGAACTCCTTCGACGGAAGAGGAAATTACGCGCTCGGAATCAAGGAGCAGCTGATCTTCCCGGAAATCGAGTACGATAAAGTCGATAAAGTAAGAGGCATGGACATCATCTTCGTGACTACTGCAGAGACAGATGAGGAAGCCCGCGAGCTGCTTACTCAGTTCGGAATGCCTTACGCCAAATAATACAGGAGGAACTTTCCATGGCGAAAAAATCAATGAAGATTAAACAGCAGCGTCCGGCAAAGTACTCCACAAGAGAGTACACGCGCTGCAAAATCTGCGGCCGTCCGCACGCTTATCTGAAGAAATACGGCATCTGCCGTATCTGTTTCCGCGAGTTAGCATACAAGGGCCAGATTCCGGGCGTTAAGAAAGCCAGCTGGTAATCATTTAAAGGAGGAACAATCATGTCATTTAGCGATCCTATCGCAGATATGCTTACGAGAATCCGTAACGCAAACGCCGCAAAACATGATACAGTAGATGTGCCCGCTTCCAAGATGAAGATCGCGATCGCGGATATCCTGGTCGATGAGGGATATATCCAGAAGTATGAGCTGGTAGACAACGGCTCCTTCAAGGATATGCACATCACGCTGAAATACGGCGCGGATAAGAACGAGAAGATCATCACCGGACTGAAGAGAATTTCCAAGCCGGGTCTTCGCGTATACGTAAACAAGGACGAGCTTCCGAGGGTTCTCGGCGGACTCGGCATCGCGATCCTGTCCACCAATAAGGGCGTGATCACGGATAAAGAGGCAAGAAAGCTTCAGGTCGGCGGTGAGGTGCTCGCGTTCGTCTGGTAATGACAGAACGCCGCAGCTAACTGAAAACAGAAGGAACGCACAAGTTCCTTCCGAAAATCTAAGTTAAACGGAGGAAAGACAAATGTCACGAATCGGCAGAATGCCTGTAGCCGTACCGGAAGGTGTAACGGTTGACATTAAAGAAGGAAATGTCGTTACGGTCAAGGGACCGAAGGGTACCCTGGAGCGTACGTTCCCGGAGGAGATGGAGATCTCCCTGGAAGACGGATCGGTCGTTGTGAAGAGACCGAACGATCTGAAAAGAATTAAGTCTCTGCACGGTCTGACGAGATCTCTGATCGCGAACATGGTCGAGGGCGTCAGCAAGGGATATGAGAAGACACTGGAGATTAACGGTGTCGGCTACCGTGCGTCCAAGCAGGGAAACAAACTGGTTTTGAACCTCGGCTATTCTCACCCGGTTGAGATGACTGACCCGGAGGGCCTTGAGACGGTTGTTGACGGAAACAAGGTGATTGTCAAGGGGATCAGCAAGGAAAAAGTCGGACAGTACGCCGCTGAGATCAGAGATAAGAGAAGACCTGAGCCGTATAAGGGCAAGGGAATCAAGTACATCGATGAAGTGATCAGACGTAAAGTCGGCAAGACCGGTAAGTAATCTTAGGAAGGAGAGAATAAGATGATCAAAAAGGAATCCAGAGCTGAGATTCGCCAGAATAAGCATAAAAGAATGCGTTTTCATCTTGCGGGTACAGCAGAGCGTCCGCGTCTTGCGGTGTTCCGCAGCAACAAGCACATGTACGCGCAGATCGTAGATGATACAGTCGGCCATACGCTTGTTTCCGCTTCCACTCTTTCAAAAGAGGTCAGAGATCAGATTGAGAACACCGATGATGTTGCCGCTGCAGCGAAGCTCGGCGAGGTGATCGGAAAGAAAGCGGTTGACGCTGGCATCACGGAAGTTGTATTTGACCGCGGCGGATACATCTACCACGGAAAAGTGCAGGCACTCGCAGACGCAGCCAGAGAAGCCGGACTGAGATTCTAAAAAGGAGAAAAACGCACATGAGACACGTAATTATTGATGCCAGCCAGTTAGAGCTGGAAGATCGGGTTGTTTCCATCAAGCGCGTTTCGAAGACGGTCAAGGGAGGCCGCAATATGCGCTTCACCGCGCTGGTCGTCGTCGGCGATAAGAACGGTCATGTCGGGGCAGGCCTCGGAAAAGCGGCTGAAATTCCTGAGGCGATCCGCAAGGGAAAAGAAGACGCGATGAAGAAGCTGGTTTCTGTCGCGCTTGATGAGAATCACAGTATCGCACATGATTTCATCGGAAAATACGGCAGTGCGAACGTGCTGCTGAAGAAGGCTCCGGAAGGTACCGGCGTGATCGCGGGCGGTTCCGTCCGTGCCGTTGTAGAGCTTGCCGGAATCAGCAACATCCGTACGAAATCACTCGGTTCCAAGAATAAGCAGAATGTCGTGCTTGCAACGATCGACGGGCTGAGCCAGCTGAAGACTCCGGAGGAAGTTGCAAGACTCCGCGGAAAATCCGTAGAAGAGATTCTGGGATAAGGAGGAGTTAAAAATGGCGGACAAGAAAGTAAAAGTAACGCTGGTCAAATCTACGATCGGCTGTGTCAAGAAACACAGAAAGATTGTTGAGGGACTTGGCCTTCGTAAGATCAACCAGAGTATTGAACTTCCGGATAACGGCGCGACGCGCGGTATCATCAGACAGGTAGGGTACCTGCTGAAGGTGGAAGAGTAAGCCAGGAAGGAGGATACCATCATGGATTTATCGAATTTACATCCGGCTGAGGGATCCGTCCACAGTGACAACTTCCGCAGAGGACGCGGTCACGGATCAGGAAACGGAAAGACGGCAGGCAAGGGACACAAAGGTCAGAAAGCTCGTTCCGGAGCTCCGAGACCGGGATTTGAGGGCGGCCAGATGCCGCTTTACAGACGCCTTCCGAAGCGCGGCTTCAAGTGCATCAACTCGAAGACGATCGTCGGAATCAACGTAAGCGAGCTGAATCGTTTTGAGGACGGCAGCGAGGTGACGGTTGAGACACTGATCGCGAACGGCGTTGTATCAAATCCGCGGGACGGCGTGAAGATCCTCGGCAACGGTGAGCTGACGAAAAAGCTTACGGTCAAAGCGAATGCGTTCAGCGCAGGCGCGAAAGAAAAAATTGAAGCGGCAGGTGGACAAGTAGAGGTGATCTGATGTTTAAAACAGTCAGAGAAGCGTTCCGTGTCAAGGAGATCCGCCGCAGAATTTTCTATGTGGTGCTGATTCTCGTCATCGTTCGTGTGGGATCTCAGATTCCGGTACCGGGTGTAAACAGGGAATTCTTCAGTCAATATTTTCAGGGCAACAATGCGAATGACGCTTTCTCGTTCCTGAATGCCTTCACGGGAGGAGGGTTTGATAACTTCTCCATTTTCGCGCTGAGTATCACACCGTACATCACGGCATCGATTATTGTGCAGCTCCTTACGATCGCAATCCCGAAGCTCGAAGAGCTTCAGCGCGACGGGGAGGACGGAAGAAAAAAGCTGACTGTAATCACCAGATTTCTGACGGTTGCCCTGTCGTTATTTGAATCCATCGCGATGTGCATCGGGTTCGGCAACCAGATGATTCTTAACATCAGCGCGACGAAAGTCATTGTTGTGGTCGCGTCCCTGACAGCGGGTTCCACGCTGCAGATGTGGCTGGGCGAGCAGATCAACGAGAAGGGCGTGGGAAATGGTATTTCCATGGTTCTTCTGATCAACATTCTCTCCCGTGTGCCGCAGGACATGATCACGCTTTATGAAAACTTCGTAAAGGGAAAGACGATCGCGCGCGCGACACTGGCGTGGGTGATCATCGTCGCGGTGATTCTGGGTGTCACGGTCCTGACTCTGATTCTGAACGGAGCGGAGCGCCGGATTCCGGTGCAGTACTCTCAGAAGATGGTCGGAAGAAGACTGGTCGGAGGCCAGTCCTCCCACATTCCGCTGAAGGTGAATACCGGCGGTGTAATCCCGATCATCTTTGCGGCGTCGATCATGTCATTCCCGGGGATCATCATCTCCTTCACGGGAAAGACGGTCAAGGGCGCATGGGGAAGATTTATCTCCATGCTGAGCTCCGGAAACTGGTTCAACAGAAGTGACTGGTTCCTGACGCTCGGTTTGATAATCTACATCGTGCTGGTCGTGTTTTTCGCTTACTTCTATACTTCGATCACCTTCAATCCGATCGAGGTCGCGGACAACATGAAAAAATCTGGCGGCTTCATCCCCGGCATCCGCCCGGGCAAAGCCACGGAGGCCTACCTGAATCAGGTACTGAAATACATCATCTTCATCGGGGCCGTTGGTCTGGTGATCGTAGCGATCATCCCGTATATCTTCAACGGACTTTTCAATGCGGATGTATCATTCGGCGGAACTTCGCTGATTATTATTGTCTCAGTTATCCTCGAGACGCTCAAGCAGATCGAATCGATGATGCTTGTGCGCAACTACAAGGGTTTCCTGGAAAACTGAGCCCGGCAGGTTGCGGTGCGATGCATCGCAGCCTTGTCGTATTTATTGCGCTTTTAACGGGCCGTATACTATTATCAAAGAGGGCAGAACAATGAGAATTATAATGCTTGGAGCACCGGGGGCAGGTAAAGGAACACAGGCGAAGATGATTTCGGAGAAATACGGGATTCCGCATATTTCCACCGGCGACATTTTCCGCAGCAACATCAAGAACGGAACGGAGCTCGGCAGGAAGGCGAAGACGTACATGGATCAGGGGCAGCTCGTCCCGGATGAGCTGACCTGCGACCTTGTCGTCGACCGCATCGCGCAGGATGACGCGAAAAACGGCTACGTGCTCGACGGATTTCCGAGAACGATCCCGCAGGCAGAAGCGCTGAAGAGCGCCCTGGAGAAGCGGGGAGAGAAAATCGATTTCGCGATTGACGTTGACGTGCCGGACGAAAACATCGTCACGCGCATGTCCGGAAGACGCGCGTGCGTGTCATGCGGCGCCACCTATCATATCGTATACAACCCGCCGAAACAGGAGGGGATCTGCGATGTGTGCGGAAAAGAACTGGTTCTGCGCGACGATGATAAGCCGGAGACGGTGAAAAAACGTCTCGAAGTTTACCACAGCCAGACGCAGCCGCTGATCGATTATTACAAAAAAGACGGCGTGCTGGTCCGTGTCGACGGAACACAGGAAATCGATACCATCTTCTCACAGATTCAAAAATTACTGGAGTGATTGAAAAATGGCAGTAAGCATCAAAAGTGAGAGAGAAATAGAACTGATGAGACAGTCAAACCACCTGCTTGCAGGCGTCTATCAGGAGCTCAAGAAGATCATTCGTCCGGGCATCTCTACCTGGGACATCGATCATGAAGGCGAGCGTCTGATCCGCGCGTGCGGAGGCGTGCCGAATTTCCTTCATTATGAGGGATATCCGGCGTCCGTGTGCGTGTCGGTCAACAACGAGGTGGTGCACGGCATCCCGAAGAAGGAGCACATCCTGAAGGACGGGGATATCGTGAGTCTCGATATGGGGCTGATCTACGAGGGGTATCATTCGGACGCGGCGAGAACGTTCGGCGTCGGTACCATCAGCAAAGAAGCGCAGCAGCTGATTGACGTTACCCGGCAGAGCTTCTTTGAGGGAATCAAGTTTGCGAGGGCCGGCCATCATCTTCATGAGATTTCCGGCGCGATCGGAGATTACGCGGAATCCTTCGGATACGGCGTCGTCCGCGATCTGGTCGGACACGGAATCGGCACAAAGATGCACGAGGATCCGCAGATCCCGAATTTCCGCTGCAAGAGCCGCGGCATTCTGCTCCGTCCGGGAATGACGCTGGCGATTGAGCCGATGATCAACATCGGCACGCCGGAGGTCGAGTGGATGGACGACGACTGGACCGTTGTTACTGCGGACGGATCCCTTTCCGCACATTACGAGAACACGATTCTGATCACAGACGGCGAGCCGGAGATCCTTACGATGGTCGACGGAAAGCCGGCCTAAAAATGGATTGACGAAGCGACGAGATTCATATAAAATGCCGATGGGAGCGGGACGTCCGATTGAACCGTCCGCCCGCAGAATTGATGAAGAACCGGTCAGTGCCGGATTTACAGGAGGAGAGAAATTCATGTCAAAATCTGACGTCATTGAAGTTGAAGGTGTCGTTCTGGAAAAACTTCCGAACGCGATGTTTCGTGTGGAACTTGAGAACAAGCATGTTGTCCTCGCGCATATCAGCGGGAAGCTCCGCATGAACTTTATCCGGATCCTTCCGGGCGACAAGGTTACGCTTGAGCTCTCCCCCTATGACCTGGACAAGGGCCGGATCATCTGGCGTGATAAATAATTCCCGTCTTTTCCGGCCGGCGGGTATCGGGAAAAGTGCCGCCGGCCATCCAGTTTAATACAGGGTATCGGAAATGTCCGCGACGATGAAAAAACACTTGTCAAGCGGGCATTTTTTTGCTATATTATAAATTGCGTGTTTGGGCGCGGTCTGTTTATTGACCCATAAAGATTGTGGCCTGAAAACGCGTTACACACGATTTGCAACTGCAATGAGGAAAGGAGGATTCACATGAAGGTAAGATCGTCTGTAAAGCCGATGTGCGAGAAGTGCAAAGT
>ONLT01000044.1 GCA_900318755.1 uncultured Eubacteriales bacterium | reverse complement strand
GACAATACGATGCAGGACATCCTGACCCGGTACAAGAGAATGCAGGGCTACGAGGCGCTCTGGCAGCCGGGAACCGATCACGCGGCGATCGCGACCGAGGTCAAGGTCACGAATATGCTCAGGGAAAAGGGCATCGACAAGCACGAGATCGGGCGTGAAAAATTCCTCGAATACTGCTGGCAGTGGAAGGAAGAGTACGGCAGCCGCATTCTGAAGCAGCTGCAGAAGCTGGGAGCTTCCGCTGACTGGGACCGCGAGCGCTTCACGATGGACGACGGCTGTTCAAAGGCCGTCGAGGAGGTCTTCTGCCGTCTTTACGAAAAGGGATGGATTTATAAGGGAAACCGCATCATCAACTGGTGTCCGAAGTGCCAGACCTCTCTGTCCGACGCAGAGGTCGAGCACGTGGATCAGGACGGGTTCTTCTGGCACATCAACTATCCGGTCGTCGGGGAACCGGGCAGATTCGTCGAGATCGCGACGACGCGTCCGGAGACGCTGCTGGGTGATACGGCAGTTGCGGTCAATCCGGATGACGAGCGGTATCAGCACCTGGTCGGAAAGATGCTGAAGCTGCCGCTGACCGACCGCGAAATTCCGGTCATCGCCGATGAGTACGTCGATAAGGAGTTCGGAACGGGCTGCGTGAAGATCACGCCGGCGCACGACCCGAACGATTTTGAGGTCGGAAAGCGTCATAATCTCGAGGAGATCAACATTCTGAACGATGACGCGACCATGAACGACCGGTGCGGAAAGTACGCGGGCATGGACCGCTACGAGGCCCGCAGGGCGATGGTTGAAGACCTGAAGGAGCAGGGGCTTCTGGTGAAGGTCGTCCCCCACACGCACGCGGTGGGAACCCACGACCGCTGCCACACGACGGTCGAGCCGATGATCAAGCCCCAGTGGTTTGTCCGCATGAAGGAGATGGGCGAGGCCGCGCAGAAGGCGCTCGACACAGGCGAGCTGAAGTTCGTCCCGGAGAGCTACGGAAAGACCTACACCCACTGGCTGGACAACATCCGCGACTGGTGCATCTCGAGACAGCTGTGGTGGGGACACCGCATCCCGGCTTATTACTGCGACGACTGCGGAGAGCTTGTTGTTCAGCGCGGAGGCGCGCCGGCGAAGTGTCCGAAGTGCGGCGGGACGCATTTCACGCAGGATCCGGACACGCTGGATACCTGGTTTTCATCCGCCCTCTGGCCGTTCTCGACGCTGGGCTGGCCGGATGCGACGCCGGAGATGGAGTATTTCTACCCGACGGACGTTCTGGTCACAGGATATGACATTATTTTCTTCTGGGTCATCCGCATGGTTTTCTCGGGAATCGAGCAGACCGGGAAACCGCCGTTCCACCACGTGCTGATCCACGGCCTCGTGCGCGATTCGCAGGGCCGCAAGATGAGCAAGTCCCTCGGAAACGGCATCGATCCGCTTGAGGTCATCGATAAATACGGCGCGGACGCGCTCCGGCTGACGCTGATGACCGGAAACGCGCCGGGCAACGACATGCGCTTCTACTGGGAGAAGGTCGAAGCGAGCCGCAATTTTGCAAACAAGATCTGGAACGCTTCCAGATTTATCATGATGAATCTGGGAGATACCGTTCTTCCTGAAAAGATGGACGCGTCCGCGCTGGACGGACCGGACCGCTGGATTCTCCATACGGTCAACAGCCTCGCCCGCGAGGTCACGGAGAACATGGACAAGTACGAGCTCGGCATCGCGGTCCAGAAAATTTACGATTTCATCTGGGAGGAATTCTGCGACTGGTATATCGAGATGGCGAAGCCGCGGCTGTACAAGGATGACGCGGCCGAAAAGCTCCCGGTTCTCTGGACGCTCCGTACGGTGCTGTCGGAGGCGCTGCGTCTGCTCCATCCGTTTATGCCGTTTATCACAGAAGAAATCTACTGCACGCTGAACCCGGACGAGGAGACGATCATGACCGCTCCCTGGCCGGAATATACGAAGGAGTATGAATTCCCGGAGGACGCGGAAGCCATCGGGCTGATCAAAGACGCGATCCGCGGGGTCCGCAACATCCGCACGGAGCTGAATGTGTCGCCGGGCAAACATCTGACGCACCTGTATATCGTGTCCGGGGAGGAGAGAATCCGGTCGATGTTCGAGCGCGGAATGACCGTGCTCAAGGGGCTGGCTCACGCCGATGAGGCGCTCATCCTCCGGACGAGAGAGGGCATCGGCGATGACGCGCTTTCGGCGGTTCTTCCGGGCGCGACGCTCTACATTCCGTTCGGCGACCTCGTCGACCGGGATAAGGAGATCGCGCGTCTGAACAAGGAGAAGGACCGTCTGGCCAAAGAGGTGAAGCGCTGTGAGGGAATGCTCGGGAACGAGCGGTTCCTCGCGAAGGCTCCGGCCGCGAAGGTTCAGGAGGAGAGGGAAAAGCTCGGAAAATATCGTCAGATGCTGGATCAGGTCGGAATGAGACTTGCGCAGCTGCAGAAATAACGCGGCGCCGGCAGACGGGTGGCAAAGGACGAAGAGCGCATGAAACGATTCGTTAAAAGTCTGAAACAGATGGACAAAAGCAGGCTGGTTCTCTGGATGAACCGGCTTGCGGTTCCGCTGCAGTTCCTTGCGAGCTGCGGCGTGTACTTCGCGATCGAGTGGATGTCACGCCACTCGTTCACGGAGGCGTGGACGTTTATGACGGGAAAGCCGCTGGTTTTTCTGTACAACACGCTGATTATTTTTGCGTGTTCGACGGTCGCGTTCCTTTTCCGCCGGCGCTTTGCGGTGCGTGTCACCGTCTACGCGGTGTGGCTCGTGTTCGGCCTCGTGAACGGAATCGTTCTTCTGAACCGCGTGACGCCCTTTACCGGCCCGGATCTCCGCCTCCTGGATGACGGGGCGAAGGTCGTCGGGAAATACATATCCGTTCCTATGCTGATTTTCCTCGCGGCGCTGGTTCTGTTCGGAATTTTCATGCTGATCCGTCTTTACATCGTCGCTCCCAGATACACAGGAAAGCGGAATCTGATTCTTGATTTTGCGATCGTCGGGGCGTCCGCCGCGGCGTTTTTCGGATGCACGCAGGCCGCGCTTTCGGCGCGTGTCATCTCCAACTACTTCGGCAACATCGCTTTCGCGTACAAGGATTACGGGTTCCCGTACTGCTTCACCGTCACGCTGTTCGACACGGGCATCGGCCAGCCCAACGGATATTCGGAGGAGCTGGTCAGCGAGATCGTAAAAAGCGAGGGCGATGAGCCGGATACCGCGGACGAAAAGACAAACATTATCTTCCTGCAGCTTGAATCCTTTATGGATCCGGAGCAGGTTGAATTTCTGAACATTTCCGGGGACCCGATTCCCTATTTCAGACAGCTCACGAAGGAATATTCATCGGGATACTTCCGCGTCCCGGTTGTCGGTGCGGGAACGGCGAACACGGAGTTCGAGTGCATCTCCGGCATGAGCCTGCGCTATTTCGGCGCCGGCGAATATCCGTATAAGACGACGCTGAAAAAAGAGACGTGCGAGAGCATACCGTACGATCTCTCCGCCCTCGGATATAAAACCCACGCGATTCACAACAATGAGGCGAGTTTCTACTCCAGGGACACGGTCTTCCCGATGCTCGGGTTCGACACATTTACGTCTGAGGAATATATGACGAAGACGGATGATACGACCGAGACCGGATGGATGAAGGATTCCGTGCTGACGCAGGAGATTATGAAGACGCTCGAATCCACATCCGAGCCGGATTACGTCTACACAATTTCCGTGCAGGGCCACGGCGCCTACCCGACCGAACAGACGGTTGAGGATCCGAAGTACACAGTGACGGGCGCGGAGGGGCGCGAGCAGAATAACAACTCGTGGGAATATTACTGCGAGCAGATCAACGAGATGGATCAGTTCATCAAAGAACTGACGGAAGAGCTTTCAAAGTACGATGAACGGGTGGTGCTCGTGATGTACGGCGATCATCTGCCGACGATGGGACTTACAACCGAGGATCTGAAGGACCGCTACCTCTTCCAGACCCAGTATGTGATCTGGGATAATTTCGGCCTTGAGAAAAAGGACGGAAATATCGCGTCTTATCAGATCGGCGCGGAGGTTCTGAACCGGATCGGAATCCACGACGGAACCCTCGTCCGCTACCATCAGGCGCGGAAAAATACGAAAAATTACCAGCTGGATCTGGAGGTCCTCCAGTATGATATGCTCTACGGAAATCATTATGTCTACGGTGGCGAAAGCCCGTTTGAGCGGAAGGATATGCAGATGGGCGTTGTGCCGATCACCGTTGATTCGATGCGGCAGACAAGTGACGGCGCGTATATCATCACCGGTGAGAATTTTACGGATCACAGCGTCGTGGAGGTCAACGGCGAGGTTCAGGATACGACCTTCCTTTCATCCGACAGGCTTTATGTGACCGACGTGGAGATCAGTCCGGACGATGAGATCGCCGTCGGGCAGCAGAGCGCGTCGTCCTCGAAGAAGATCCTGACGAGGACAGAGACAGAGACCGCGCAGTATTATTTTGACCGGAGCGGAAGCGGATCCGCGGAGGAAGATGAGCAGGCCGCGCAGCAGGCGGCCGCCGCTTCTTCGCAGCAGTGACCGGAAATGAGATCGTCATGACATACAGAGAAGCGGTTTCTTATATAGAAGAAATACCGAAATTTACAACAAAGCCGGGACTGGATCACACGCGCCGTTTTCTTCGCGAACTGGGACATCCGGAGAAAAGTCTCCGTGTGATCCATGTCGCGGGGACGAACGGAAAGGGCAGCGTCTGCGCGTACACGGAATCAATCCTGCGGGCGGCCGGCTTTTCGGCGGGGCTGTTTACATCGCCCCATCTGACGCGCATCAACGAGAGAATCCAGATCAACCGCGAACCGGTGGATGACGGGCGGTTTCTCCGGGCGTTTCAGACCGTCATGGAAACGGTGAGACGTCTGCAGGAGGAGGGTGTTCCGCATCCGACGTATTTTGAACTTCTCTTTCTGATGGCGCTGACCGTTTTCCGGGAGGAGAAGCCGGACTGGTGCATTCTCGAGACGGGAATGGGCGGCCGGCTCGATATGACGAATGCAGTCAGCCGGCCGGCCGTCACGGCGATCACGTCAATCGGCCTTGATCATACGGAATATCTGGGGGACACGATCGAAAAGATCGCCTCGGAGAAGGCGGGCATCATCAAGCCGGGTGTGCCGGTCGTTTTCGATGGAAGCCGGAGGGAAGCGGCGGATGTGATCCGGAAGCGCGCGCGGGAGATGAACGCGCCGGCGCGGATGATCACTCCGGATGAGGTGGAGCTGATCTCTCAGGACCGGAGCGGGATTGCGTTCCGGTTTGACCAGAAGACGTATCAGATCAATACAGCGGCCCGTTATCAGATGATGAACGCAGCTCTCGCCGCTGTGACGGCGGAGACGGCGCTGCGGGAGGCCGGCGTGAATCTCTCCTGCGCAAAACGGCAGGAGGCGGTCCGGTCTGGTTTGGCGGACGCGTCCTGGCCGTGCCGGATGGAAATCTTTCCGGAAGGGGTGATCCTCGACGGCGCCCACAACGAGGACGGCATCGGAGCGTTTATTGAGACGGCGGCTCATTTTCACAGGAGCGGCGCGGTTACGGTTTTATTCGCGGCGGTGTCGGATAAGAATTACAAGGAGATGATCCGGAGGATTGTCCGGGAGGTACAGCCGGAGCATGTGATCACAACGAGCGTCGGCGGACCGAGGAGAGTGCCGGCGGAGCGTCTTGCAAAGCTGTTCGCCGGGAGCGGATGCAGGGATGTGGCCGCGGAGGAAAGTGTTGAAAAAGCGTTTCGGATTGCATATAGTAAGAAAGAAGACGGAACGCTGTTTTGCGTCGGGTCGCTGTATCTCGCGGGAGCTGTCCGCGGGCTGCTGACCGGCGCGTTTCAATAAAGGGGAGCGTTATGCTGAATTACGAAGAGGAGTTAAAGAAATTTGAGCCCTGCCTCGACGTGGATGAGGTGGAGGAGGCGGTCTACAGCCGCGACCTGACGGATGTATTCGATCTGATCCGTGAGATGGAAAAAAATCAGCGCCTGAGCCGCTACGACGAAGATGACGAGTAAGGGGAGCAATATGCCGGACGATAAGATTAGAAAAAAACTGGAGCGCTTTTCAGATGCCTACTATAACAGGGGGCTTGACCGGGCTCAGATCCGGGATCTGTCCGGCGCCGCGGATATGCTTAGAACCAGTCTGCAGCTCAATAAAAGAAACATCCAGGCGAGAAATCTTCTGGGGCTCGTCTATTTTGAGATGGGCGAGGCGGTGGCCGCTCTGAGCGAGTGGGTCATCAGCAAAAACATCCAGAGCGAGGACAATATCGCGGAGGTGTTCATCGGGAAACTGAAGGCGAACCAGAGCAGACTGTCCGTGATCAACCAGTCGATCAACAATTACAACCTCGCGCTGCGCCAGTGCCGCCATGGAGACGAGGATGTGGCGGCGATCACGCTGCGGAAGGTCGTCTCGCAGAACCCGAAATTCATCAAGGCCCAGCACCTGCTCGCGCTGATCTACATCCGCAACGGACGCTACACACGCGCGCGGAAGGTTCTCCGCAAAGCGCTGAAAATTGACCAGACAAATTCGACGACGCTCCGCTACCTGAAGGAGATCGACGAACAGACCGGGACGGTTACGAGAATGAACCGGAAAGAGAAACAGCCCCAGTCCTCCGGAGAGGAGCGGGAGGTCGACGAGTCCGTCGTTCAGCCGCTCGGCTACCGGCAGTCCTCGCCGCTCATCGGTCTGGTCAATATCCTGATCGGCATCGCGGTCGGTGCGCTCGCGGCATGGTTCCTGATCGCACCGTCGGTCCGCCAGTCGACGAGCACGACGGCGAACAAGAAAGTTGTGGAGTACAGCAATACGATGGCCTCGCAGCAGGATCAGATCAATTCGCTGCAGAAGCAGGTGGATGAGTCGAACAGCACCGTTCAGAGCGCCCAGCAGCAGATTCAGGATGCGCAGAACGCATCCGCCAGTTATGAGAATCTTCTGAAGGCGTACATGTCCTATCAGAAGGGATCTTACACAGAGGCGGCGACGACACTCGAGAGCGTCAGCTCAGATCTGCTCTCGTCCGACTCCAAGGCGATCTACGATGAGATCTACAGCGACGTGGAAAATGTGATGTTCAAGCAGCTGAAGAGCCAGGGCATGGAGGCGTTCGACAAGAAGAACTGGCAGGAGGCCATCACGGACCTCGAGAAAGCGCTGCAGATCAACAGCAAGGATTATACGACGCTGGATTATCTCGCGCTCGCGTACCGGGCGAACGGGGATACGGACAAGGCCGTTGAGACGTTCAAGAAGATTGTCGAGCTCTTCCCGGATACAAGACGCGCCACGTCCGCGCAGGCTTATATCGATGAGCTGTCCGGGGGCACGTCGGCCGGGACCACCGGTACGGCCGGAAGCACAGGAACGACCGGGACAACTGGAACAACAGGAACAACCGGGACTGCCGGAACAACCGGCACGACCGGAACCACAGGCACCACAGGCCGGACGGGAACGACGGATACGACCGGCGCCGGCGAAACGGGTACCGACGGAGAAGGCACCGGTACGAACAGAACCGGTACGAACAGAACCGGTACGGCGAATACCGGAGATACAGAATAAATACCGCGGAGATGAACGGTGATTAACAAAGAACAGATTATAAAAGAACTGATCCGCATAGCGGGACCGGACCGGGTCGCGGCGGACGAGAAGATGAGCGGTCATACGACTTTCCGCATCGGCGGTCCGGCGGATTATTTTGTGACGCCGCGCGATATGGAATCGCTGCGCGGCGTGCTCCGGTTCCTCCGGGAAGAGAAGATTCCTTATTTTATTCTCGGAAACGGGAGCAACCTCCTCGTCAGCGACGAGGGATACCGCGGCGCGGTGATCCGGATCGGCAGCGGGGTCGATGAACTGAGGACAGAAGGGGTGGCGGTTCACGCGGGCGCGGGTCTGCTGCTTTCGCAGATCGCCGCCGCGGCGCGCGACGCCCGGCTCTCCGGCATGGAGTTCGCTTCCGGGATTCCCGGAACACTCGGCGGCGCAATCATGATGAACGCAGGCGCCTACGGCGGGGAGATGAAGGATATTATCCGGAGTGTCACCGTGATGACAGACGACGGCGGGATCCGGACCATTCAGGGACCGGACATGGAGTTCGGCTATCGCACGAGCGTTGTGAAAACAAAGGGCTGGATTGTGCTGGCGGCGGATTTTCTCCTTTCGAAGGGAAACAGGAGCATCATCGACGCGAGGATGAACGAGCTAAAAGAAGCGCGCACCTCGAAGCAGCCGCTGAATTATCCCAGCGCGGGCAGCACATTCAAGCGTCCGGAGGGATATTTCGCGGGAAAGCTGATTATGGACAGCGGTCTCGCCGGCTATTCGGTCGGAGGCGCGGCGGTCTCCGAAAAACACTGCGGATTTGTGATCAACAGGGGCGGCGCCACGGCGTCCGACGTCTACATTCTGATCAGGCGGGTCCGCGAGATCGTATACGCGAAGTACGGGGTGATACTTGAGCCAGAAGTCAGGTTTGTGGGAAATTTTCCGGACCTGAACGGCTGATTTTACGGGAGAGTAAAAATGATGCGATGCGTGATTGTGACGGGCATGTCCGGAGCAGGAAAGAGCACCGCGCTGAAGGTGCTTGAGGACGACGGCTATTTCTGTGTGGACAATCTGCCGATCGGGTTGATCGAACAATTTTTCGGCCTGATACAGAACGAAAAAGAGGGCGGTACCGACCGGGACCGGGTCGCAGTCGGAATCGATATTCGCAGCGGCCGTGCTCTGGCGCAGCTCGGGCCGGTTCTTGACCGGCTCCGCGCAGCGGGCGTGCGGTTCCAGATTCTGTTTCTGGAGGCGTCGGACGAGGCGATTGTCCGGCGGTTTAAAGAGACGAGAAGGACGCATCCGCTCGCGCGTGACGGCCGGATCGGGGAGGGCGTCGCGGCGGAGCGGGAACAGCTCCGGTTCCTGAAGGAGCAGGCGGATTACATCATCGACACAAGTCAGCTTCTCACACACGAACTCAAGACGGAACTTGAGAAAATCTTCGTCGAGGACCGGGATTTCCGGAACATGATGGTGACGGTCCTGTCCTTCGGTTTCAAATTCGGAATTCCCGCGGACGCGGATCTCGTGTTCGACGTCCGCTTTCTGCCGAATCCATACTACGTTGATTCCCTGCGGAATCTGACCGGAGAGGATGCGCCTGTCCGGGACTACGTCATGCAGAGCGAAACGGCCCGCGCCTTCCGCGACCGTCTCACCGATCTCCTCCGGTTTCTGATCCCGAATTACATCAGAGCAGGGCGCAATCAGCTCGTGATCGCCGTCGGGTGCACGGGAGGAAGGCATCGCTCGGTTGTGTTTGCCGGGGAACTTTACCGCAGTATACTGGGGCTTCCGGACTGCGGCGTCCGGATCGAGCACCGCGACATGGAGCATGACAACGAGAGAAAGCATTACGGAGAAAGGACGTGATCCGATGTCGTTTTCCGGTGAAATCCGCTCGGAACTGGCAAGGCAGGTGAGCGGCGCGCGTCACTGCCAGCTCTCCGAGCTTTTTGCGATGATGGAATATTCCGGGGCGATGCCCGCGCCGGGGGAAGCGCCGGAGGCGATTGAATTCCGCACGGAGTACACGCTCGTTGCGGAAAAGTATTTCCGGCTTCTGAAAAAACTGTTTGGGGCCGAGCCGGAGCTTGCCGTAAAGCAGGGAAGCCGGAAGAACACCCACCGGTATCTCGTCCGTCTTTCGGACGGCGAGAGCATCCGGAAGATCATGGCGGCGGCGGAAAAACCTCCGGTCAGACGGGACTGCTGCCGCAGGGCGTACATCCGCGGCGCGTTTCTTGTCTGCGGATCGGTCAGCGATCCGAACCGGTCCTATCACATGGAATTCGTCTGCGAAAGCCGGACATCTGCGGCGCGTCTTCTGGAAACGGTCGCCGAAACGGGCGTACATCCGAAGATGATCCAGAGGAGAAACGACTTTGTCGTCTATCTGAAAGAGATCGCGGAAATTTCCGAGCTGATCGGACGGATGGGATCGCGGGTCGGCCTGATGAATCTGGAGAACATCCGGATTCTGAAGGAGATGCGCGGGAACGTGAACCGGAAGGTGAACTGCGAGACTGCGAATATCAACAAAACGGTCAGCGCGGCCGTCCGTCAGATTGAAGATATCCGCCTGATCGAAGAGCGCGTCGGTCTGGATACTTTGCCAAATGGACTTGACGAGATGGCACGAGTTCGTTTACAATATCCTGAGGCTTCTTTACAGGAACTTGGGGAAGTTTTGGATCCGCCCGTCGGAAAGTCGGGGGTAAACCACAGGCTCAGGAGACTGGGTGATATTGCCGCCAGACTACGCGGTGGTATGGAAGGAGATTAAAATGGTCAGACAAAATGTGACGGTAAAATTGGCAGGGGATTTCGAAACGAGACCCATCGCAATGCTTGTCCAGCTTGCAAGCCAGTTTCAGAGCCAGATTCATCTTGAAAGCGAAAACAAGAGCGTCAACGCGAAGAGTATTATGGGAATGATGGCGCTCGGCCTTTCAGACGGCGACGAAGTCACAGTTGTGGCGGACGGAGCGGATGAGGCGGTTGCGCTGGAAAAACTGGTCGGCGTGCTGACAGCGAAAATTACGACGCTCGACTGACCGGATTTTAAGGACACCCGGATTCAGAACCGGGAACGCCGCGCGGTCCGCGGTCACCGAAGAGGTACGGATGCGGTTGACTTGTAAACGTTTACAAGACGCACGGGGCCGGGAGGACTCCGGAGGGAAGACTGATCACAGGCAATACAAAACAGGCTGGGTTGCCAGCCTGTTTTTTTCAGGGTTATTTCTGTTTACAGCTCCGCCAGCGTCTGCAGCGCGTTTCCGCGGATCATCACATCGCCGTGTTCCAGCAGATGCGCCTCTGCCGCAGCGGAGATCGGATTGCTCGATCCGAACTCAGTCAGAATGTTGCAGACTTTATTGAAATTCGCCGGCGTCATATCCGACTGGCGGAGAATCAGATCATATCCGTCCTGGCTTCGAAGCAGCGTGTTTTTTCCGCTGTAGAATCCCTTCAGGCTTCTTGCCGCGCGGATTGCGGGTTCCAGACTTCCGAAGAAAAAGGCGCGCATCAGATTGACATCGTCGGATTCCGCTTCATCCGGGCGCGATTCCGTTTTATCGTCGGCGGCGGTCTTCTCATTGGCGCCGTCATCGGCAGCCGCCTGTCTTGCGTCGTGAATTTTCCGGAAGAGATCGAGCACATCGTCCGCTCCAGAGAAACGCTTTCCGCTATCCTCCTGTTTGTCCTGACCGGACGGGGAGAACTTTGCGAACCGGTAATCCAGCTCCTCCGGATCATCCACTTTCGTGATCACGAGAACGATCGAATCCTTTGATACGGGAATGGCCTCGATCATAAGGGGCGAGTTACCGGAATCAAAACCAAAATTAGCCTGCGCCTGCTTCATCATGTCGTGGAAGAGCATCTTGGCTTTCTCGGAACCGTAAGCCAGTTCACTGAGACGAATCCTGCGGCTTTCAAGGTCCTCGCTGGTCAGCGTGCATCGGATCTGATTGTCATTGATCTTTTCGATCTTCATCTCATCACTTCCTCTCTTTGCAGGCATTATATAACAGCTGGTTCGCCGTGTAAATGGAAAAATTGTAAGATCAGTCTTGAATTTTAACGAAATATTTATATAATTAAATCAACGGCGCCGGCGGGAAACTGTTTGAAAGGGGTGGTACCTTTGGACAGTTAAGAATCCGTCAAAGCGAGTTTTCTGACAGCCGGGAGCGACCGGCAATTCTCATTTCTGCGTTCGCAGAATTTATTCCATGACAGACAAAACCGACAGGCTGTAGTATGCCGTTTCACAGCTGCCGCCGACAGTGCGCGCTTATTTTAACGCCTGGTTTAACTGAAAGCGGAAAACGGCATGATCACAAGGTTTCCGGCCTGCGCCGTGTCCAGGACAACTTCAGAAGGGAGGATCAGGAAATTTTTTTCACAGATCCCGAACGGGAAGAGAAACAATTTGACACGATTCTGAAGGAGCTGGAGACGTACTCCACGCGCGGGGCGAGGATTTCGCTGAACGGGGTGGAGTTTGCGCCTAGAACCATCGCGAATGTGGTCGCCGAGAGCGGGAGTTACATGCGTGAGTATGAATTCTCGCGGGAGGGACGCCTCGAGGCGGTGGATTTCCGCTCCGTCAGAAATCACTGAGCATTTCCACACCGGAAATGCAGATGCCCCTATATTAAGACGCACGGCTGCCGGCTTTTACGGATGCAAGATCCCCCTGCGATTCGGAAGGCGACAGCCGTGTTTTTTTTGCGAATTCCACGCCATTCAATTGCCATCCGCCGCCTGTCATGCTACAATTAGGCTGATTTAAATATAGTAGGGGAAGTATATACAATAATGACAAAAAAGAAAAAGAGGGGAAGACGGAAATCACCGGTTCCGGTTCTGATCTCGCTGATTGTGATTGTGCTGATCGTAATTGTGATCGCACTTTTTTTCAATAAGTACACGGGAACAGAGGAACGGATGTCCGCGAACGAGTATTTCGGCATCAGTTCCGATACCGAAGCGGCGCTGATCGTAAACGGCCAGAAGCTGGAGGAGAAGGGAATCGTCTCGGACGGCCGGATTTACATCGACATTTCGACTGCATGGAGCTATTTTTCCAGCGGCTTTTATTACAACAGCGACAGCGGTACGCTGACACTCACGCTCCCGGAGGGAACGAACACCTGGACGGCGGACGACGGATCGGGTACGCTGCTTGCGCAGAACGGCACCGTGTATCTCTCCGCCGACTGGCTGAAGGAAAACTCGGACATTGATCTTACGACGGCGGAGAATCCGCACCGCGTGATCGCACGGAACAAATGGAGCGGCGTGAAGACGGCGCAGGTTCAGAGCGATACGCCGGTCCGGTACCGCGGAGGCCCGAAGAGCAGGGTACTGACAGAACTGAAGGCGGGCGCGACCGTGGCTGTGACGGAACAGCTGGACAACTGGGTCGGCGTCACAACCGACGACGGATTCACCGGCTATGTGAAAAAGAACGCCGTGACGATTTCCGAATCGGACGGAATCGCGCACACGGAGGATACGAGATTTGTATTTCCGAAGGCGGACAAGCCGGCCGGAAAGGTCTGCATGGCCTGGCAGTACGTCGGGTCAACCGACGCGAACGGCCAGCTGCAGCAGCTGATTCAGGGAGCGGACGGACTCAATACGATCAGTCCGACCTGGTTTGCGGTGACGGACAATTCCGGAACGCTCCGCTCGTACGCGGACAAATCGTATGTGGACGCGGCCCACGCGGCGGGTCTTTCAGTCTGGGCGCATTTCGGCAATGTGGATGTACAGGGCGTGAGCGCGGACCCGGCGGTCTATTTCGGCAGCAGCGATGCGCGGGCGAACATCATCAGTCAGCTGATGCAGTCGGCGTCCGACACGGGATTTGACGGGATCAACCTCGATTTTGAGTCTCTTGGCAGCGAGAAGATCCCGCAGTATCTTCAGTTCATCCGCGAATTTTCTGTCGCGGCGCACGAGAAAAATCTGATCGTGTCGGTGGACAATTTTGTTCCGGCTTATACGAAATACTATAAGCGCCAGGAACAGGCAAAAGCCGTCGACTATATCGTGATCATGGGATATGACGAGCATACCTCCTCATCCGAAGAGGCCGGCCCGGTGGCGTCGATTTCCTACGTGAAGCAGGGAATTGAGGATACGCTTTCCGAGGTCTCGAAGGATCAGGTAATCAACGCGGTTCCGTTCTACACGAGAGGATGGACCGAGTCGTTCGGGAACAGTGTTCCGCAGAGCAAGACCCTCGGCATGGACGAGGCGGATGCGTTTGTACAGGAACACGGAATCGAGCTGTCGTTCGATTCAGACGTCGGGGAGAACTGCGGCACGGCTGAGACGGAAGACGCGCGGTACTCGATCTGGATGGAGGATGAGAAGGCGCTGGAGGAAAAAATGAAGCTGATCAAAGAGTATGATCTCGCCGGATGCGCGGCGTGGAGGCTCGGGTATGAGCGTTCCTCCGTATGGAGCATCATAAAGTCTTATTTAAATTAAAAAGGGGAGCGGATAATATGGCTGACGAAGAGATGTTCAAAACACAGATTGCAGGAAATGACGGGAAGATGGTTGATTCTGTGGAACAGTCGGTGAGACAGGCGATCCGGCAGGAAAATGAGGACAGCGGAGCAATGGATGAATTAAGAGAACAGATTAAAGAAAAAGACGCGGAGATCGAGCGCCTCCGGGAAAAACTGGACGAGAAGGACAACATCATCGAGGAGCTGCGCCGTGATATCCGTGACAAGTATCAGTCCTATATTGACAATTACGAGAGCATCGGGAGCCTTGTCTATGATTCCAAGGTCCGTTCCGATCAGATGATCCGCGACGCGGAGACGAAACGCGAAAAGATCATCGCGGACGCGGACGCGGAGGCGAGACGGAAGATTGACGCGATTCAGGCTGAAATCGACAAGCGGATCGATGACGGCGAGCAGCGCTACAAGGCGGTCGAGGAAGAACTCGAGAATATCGTCGACACGGTCAATAAGGTGCAGCGCAAGTTTATGGATTCCTATCGTTCGATCCACAGAATTGTCCAGGACGTTCCGGGAATGGGCAGCTCTGAAGAGGAGGACGATTAAATTGACAAAAGCAAGAGTCATCCGCATGACGGAAGATCATCTTGATGACGAGGCGCTCCGCGAGGCGGGAGAAATCCTGAAGCGGGGCGGCCTTGTTGCGTTTCCGACGGAAACGGTGTACGGTCTGGGCGGAAACGCGCTGGATCCGGAGGCATCGAAAAAAATCTACGCGGCGAAGGGACGTCCGTCGGACAATCCGCTGATCGTTCACATCGCCGACATCGGTGCGCTCGACCGGATCGTGCGGAACGTGCCGGATAAGGCGCGGAAGCTGGCGGAGGCCTACTGGCCCGGCCCTCTGACGATGATTTTCGACAAGACAGATGAGGTGCCGCTCGAGACGACGGGCGGACTGGACACCGTCGCGGTCCGTTTTCCGAGCAATAAAATTGCGATGCATATGATCCGGTACGCCGGAGGGTATGTGGCCGCGCCGAGCGCGAACACGTCCGGCAGGCCGAGTCCGACGCTGGCGGAGCACGTAGAGGAGGATCTGGGTGATCGGATTGACATGATCATCGACGGAGGACAGGTCGACATCGGACTTGAGTCCACGATCATCGATTTTACGGTCGACCCGCCGTCCATACTGCGGCCGGGTTACATCAATCAGGAGATGGCCGGGCAGGTGATCGGAGAGGTGACGGTCGATCCGGGCATTCTCCCGGACAATTCGAATATCCGGCCGAAGGCGCCGGGCATGAAGTACCGCCACTACGCGCCGAAGGCGGATCTGACGATCATCGAGGGGGAGCCGGAGCAGGTTCAGGCCGCGATCCGGAAGCTCTCGGACGAGCAGACAAAAGCGGGAAAAACCGTCGGGATCATCTGCACGGATGAATCTGCGGACGCGTATCGCACCGGGGACATCCATGACATCGGAAACCGGACCGAAGAGGAGACGATCGCGCGGCATCTTTACGAGATCCTGCGGGATTTTGACGCGGAAAACGTCGACGTGATCTATTCGGAATCCTTCTACACGCCGAAGATCGGGCAGGCGATCATGAACCGGCTGATGAAGGCTGCAGGTCACAAGGTCCGGAGCGCGGAGGAGGTTCTCCGCGGACAGCATCAGAAAAACCAATGAGGTGACTCATTTGAAAGACTATGATCGGATTATTTTTGTCGATTCCGATGACACTGCGCGCAGCGTCATGGCCGCCGCACTTATGAAGAAGCAGGATCTTCTTTCGGAACCGCAGATATTTTCCAGGGGGCTTGTGGTTCTTTTTCCGGCACCGGTCAATCAGAAGGTCGTGGCGATCATGGCGAGCCACGATCTGGATGTGACGGATCATCAGGCGTCGCAGCTGTCCCCTGAGGACGTCACTGCCAGAACGCTGATTCTGGTGATGGAGGAGAGCCAGAGAAATAAGGTGTCGGAGCTGCTCTCCGGCCCCGCCGAACTGTACACGATCAGTGAATTTACCGGCTTTTCAGGCGACATTGAGCCACTGTTCGGAGCAGAACTTTCTGAATACGGAAAATGCTATGAGCTGCTGAATGAGCTGGTCAGAATCGCTGCGGCACGCATCAATGAGGAGGAAGAAAATTGAGTAAAGTAGTGGTAATGGATCATCCGTTAATTCAGCACAAAATCGGTATTATCCGGGATAAAAACACGAGCTCGAAGGAGTTCCGTGAGATGATCGGCGAAGTCGCGATGCTTATGTGCTATGAGGCATCAAGGGATCTTCCGCTTGAGGAGGTCGAAATCGAGACGCCGATCGCAAAGACGACGGTAAAACGGCTGGCCGGCCTGAAGATGGCGGTCGTTCCGATTCTCCGCGCGGGCCTCGGGATGGTTGAGGGATTCAAGACGATCAACCCGGCGGCGAAGGTCGGACACATCGGCCTGTACCGGGATCCGGAGACGCTGGAGCCGGTTGAATATTACTGCAAACTTCCGTCCGACATCGCGCACAGAGAGGTCTTTGTGACCGATCCGATGCTCGCCACCGGCGGGTCCGCTACGGCGGCGATCTCCATGCTCAAGGAGCACGGCGCGAGGAAGATCCATTTTATGTGCATCATCGCCGCGCCGGAGGGTGTGAAGAAGATGCAGGAAATACATCCGGACGTGGATATGTACATCGGAGCGCTGGATCAGGGACTCAATGAAAACGGATACATTATACCGGGACTGGGCGACGCCGGCGATCGTATTTTCGGGACGAAATAAGGAGAAGCCGGAGCCGCTCCGGCGGAGCTTCCGTATCCGGGAGGTGTTTTCGTGAGTGATAAAAGACAGGATTACATATCCTGGGATGAATATTTTATGGCGGTGGCGAAGCTTGCGGGGATGCGGTCGAAGGACCCGAATTCCCAGGTCGGCTCCTGCATCGTGAGTCAGGACAACAAGATTCTTTCGATCGGCTACAACGGGTTTCCGACGGGCTGCTCGGATGATGATTTTCCGTGGAAGCGCGAGGATGACGATCCGCTGAAGACGAAGTACGTCTATGTGACCCACAGCGAGCTGAACGCAATCCTGAACTACCGCGGAGGAAGCCTGGAAGGCACGAAAATCTATGTTTCGCTGTTCCCGTGCAACGAGTGCGCGAAGGCGATTATTCAGGCGGGAATCCGGACGGTGATTTACGACAGCGACAAGTACGATGGGACCGCGTCGAACACCGCGTCAAAGCTGATGATGCACGCGGCGGGCGTGGAGATCGTTCATTACCGGCCGACGCATCGGAAAATCGAAATTGATGTTTAACGGGATCCGTCGCCGCTTCCATTAAGAGAGGCGGGAGCTGCAGGGTCCTGGAAGGGAGCTGCCTATGATTGATTACACGGAAGGCGGGGGCGTTCAGTACCATATCCAGCTGAAGAACGAGGACGTCGGCCGTTACGTGATTCTTCCGGGCGATCCGGGACGGTGCCGGAAGATCGCATCGTTTCTGGACAATCCGGTCCACGTCGCCAGCAACCGTGAGTTTAACACCTACACCGGATACCTTGAGGGCGAGCAGGTGACGGTCACATCGACCGGAATCGGCGGTCCGTCCGCTGCGATCGCGGTGGAGGAACTGGTGCGCTGCGGAGCGGATACCTTCATCCGTGTCGGGACGTGCGGCGGTATGCAGGAGGATGTGATCGGCGGCGATCTGATCATCGCAAACGGCGCGATCCGCATGGAGGGAACGAGCCGCGAGTACGCGCCGATCGAGTTTCCGGCGGTACCGGATTTTGAGGTTGCATCCGCGCTGGCGCATGCGGCGGAATCCCTCGGCTACCGGCATCATGTGGGCGTCGTGCAAAGTAAGGATTCCTTCTACGGACAGCATGAGCCGGAACAGAAGCCGGTCAGCTACGAGCTGATGAATAAGTGGGAGGCATGGATCGCCTGCGGCGCGCTCGGCTCCGAGATGGAGTCAGCCGCGCTGTTCATCGTCGCGAGCACGCTCCATGTGCGCGCGGGGAGCGTTCTGCTGGCGCTTGCAAATCAGGAGCGCGCGAAGGAAGGCCTTCCGAATCCGCAGGATCACGATCCGGACCGCGCCATCAACACGGCGGTCGAGGCGATCCGCAGACTGATGCTTGATGAACGGTGAACGACAGAGGATGAATATGACAGAGCAGGAATTGTTTGAACTTGCGATCGGGGCGCGTGGGAGATCCTACGCGCCCTATTCCGGATTTACGGTGGGAGCGGCTCTCCTCTGCACAGACGGAACCGTTTTCACCGGCAGCAACATTGAGAACGCCTCTTACCCGATGGGGATGTGCGCGGAGAGAACCGCCATCTTCAAGGCGGCAAGCGAGGGAAAGCGGTCGTTTTGCATGATCGCGGTCGCGGGCGGACCTGCGGGGAGCGGCAGGACTGCCTGCTGCCCGCCGTGCGGCGCCTGCCGCCAGGTGATGCGCGAGTTTGCAGGGCCGGACTTCATTATTCTGTTCAGCGACGGCGGGGGAGGTTTTGCAAAGCGGACTCTGAAAGAGCTGCTGCCGGACGATTTCGGACCGGAAAGTCTTTCCTGATGTTTTCCTATTGAATTGCACGCAATTATATGCAATAATGCTGTTGAATCGGCAGGATTTCTACTATATAATAGCCGATATGGGAAATTTCCAACACCAGGAGGGATGGATTTTATGGAAGAAACATTAATGTACTGCGACCAGTGTCAGGAAGCGGCGGGAGGCAGCGCCTGCACGAGAGTCGGTATGTGTGGAATAGATCCGGAGCTCGCGGCGATGCGCGATCTCCTGACGTATGTGACGCAGGGCCTCGGCGCCGTCGCGGACGCGATGCGCGGAACGGGGACGGACGAGGAGCGTGCGAAGAGCAAGGCAGTTCCGCACGATGTGAACCGTCTGATCAGCGAAAATCTCGTCATGACGACGGTCAACGTCAATTTTGATGCGGCAGCGGTCCGTGCGCAGATCGCGAAAACCATCGCACGAAGAAATGAACTCCTTTCCGCGGGCAGCCTTGAGAGCGCAGATCTTCCGGATGCGTCCAGATGGAGCGGCGCGGAAGCGGAATATGCCGAAAAGGCAAAGACCGTGGGAGTTATGGCGACGGAGGACGCGGATATCCGCGGACTGCGTTCCATGCTTCTGATCGCGCTTCGCGGCATCGCCGCCTACACGCTTGAGGCGGACAATCTCGGCCGCCAGGACGGGGAAATCGAAATGTTTCTCGCGTCGACGCTCGCAAAAACCATCGACGATGAGGTGCGCGGCGGCGCGCTGATCGCCAACGTGCTCGAGAGCGGACGATACGGAATCAAAGCGATGACCCTCCTTCGCGAAGCGCGCAGCGGGCGCTACGGAACGCAGGAGGCGATCGAGGTCGACCTCGGTGTCAGAAGCAATCCGGGCATCCTCGTCGCGGGAGATTCCTACCGCGATCTTGAGCAGCTGCTCCGCCAGACCGAGGGAACGGGCGTCGACGTCTACACTTATTCGGACATGATTTCCGCGCACGCATTCCCCGGGCTGGCGAAATATCCGCAGTTCGCGGGAAACTACGGAGGCGCGTGGTGGAGACAGAAGGAGGAGTTTGAGTCCTTCAACGGACCGGTGCTGATCACCTCCGATGAGTTCACCGTTCCGAGAAACACTTATAAAAAACGTGTCTTTACGACAGGCATGGCCGGTTTCCCGGGATGCACGCACATCGCGGACGCGCCGGAGGGATCCGAAAAAGATTTCAGCGCGCTCATCGCGATGGCGAAGACGTGTGAGCCGCCGAAGGAGATCCGGCGCGGTACGGTTATGACCGGATACGGAAAGGAACAGCTGATCGGCTGCAGCAGACAGATGGCGTCGGCGCTGAAGAGCCACGATATCCGCAAGGTTGTCCTGATGCTCGGAAGCGACGGGCGCGCGAAGAGCCGCAGCTATTATTCCGACTTCGTCAAAGCGCTGCCGGACGACACGGTCGTCCTGACGGCAGGATCCGTCAAATATCGCTTCAATGATCTGGATCTCGGCGAGACGGCGGGAATTCCGAGGCTGCTCGACGCGGGCGACTGCGCGGACAGCTATTCGGTCGCGGAGCTGATGCTTACGCTGCTCGATAATATGAATTACAACGATGTCGGACTGCTTCCGCTGTACGTCAACATCGCATGGTACGATCCGAAGTCTGTTATCACGATTCTTGAGCTGCTCTTCATCGGCATGAAGAATCTTCACCTCGGGCCGACCTCGCTCACATTCCTCTCAAGAGGAATCCGCGACGTCTTTGTCAATTACTTCGGCCTGAAGGAGATCGGCGATGTGGACGAGGAGATCAAAGAGTCCTTCGGCGAGCGCGGCGACGCGGTCACGGCTGATATGATCGTCGGCGACATTGTCGCAAAATTCCCGGAACTGATCCCGGTGATGATGGACGCGGGGCTGCACTGCCTCGGCTGCGGAGTCTCACAGATGGAGACGCTCAAGGAGGCCTGCGAGGTCCACGGACTTGATCCGTATGATATTCTCGAGGTCCTGAACGACGAGCTGAAGCATCCGGACGAGGCACAGGGATAATCAATCGCAATGCGATGCGGCGGGAAAGCCAGAGGGGCCGGCTCCGCCGCATTTCATTGACAATAAAAATTGCAGTTGCTATAATAACAAAACTGCAGGCATTTTATGCTTGCTTCTTGTGATGTCATAAGGCTTGTAAGCGGACGGACGACGGGTCCGCTTTGACAGTGGAAAGGGGTATAACATGGCGGGAAAAAGCATTGTAACCCGTGCGGGTCTGAAGAAACTTGAGGATGAGCTCTCTGATTTAAAGGTAAACAAGCGCAGAGAGGTCGCGGCGAAGATCAAAGAGGCGCGCGAGCAGGGCGATCTGTCCGAGAACGCCGAGTACGACGCGGCAAAGGACGAGCAGCGCGACATCGAGGCGAGAATCGAGGAGCTTGAGCAGATCCTGAAGGGAATCGACCAGGTAATCGACGAGGATGAGGTCACCTCCGATCAGATCAACATCGGCTGCCGCGTGAAGGTTTTCAATATGAAACGGGACAAGGAGATGGAGTTTTCCATCGTCGGATCCACCGAGGCAAACAGCCGTGAAAACAAGATTTCAAATGAAGCTCCGGTCGGCAGAGCCCTGATCGGCGCGAAGGTCGGCGATGTCGTCACCGTAGAGACGATGGTCGGCGAGGTACAGTACAAGGTACTTTCCATCGAGCGCGATGTCGCCTGAGGCGGCGCGGCTGCAGCGGGGAAAGTCAGACAAAACGAAGAATGACCGGTTTTTGGAAGCGACAGGGAGGAAAAAATGCCGTCAAAGCAGAATAACGCACAGAATGCGGATACAAATCATCTGATTCAGGTCAGACGCGAAAAGCTCAGAGAACTTCAGGAGGCGGGCCGGGATCCGTTCCAGATCACAAAGTACGATGTGACGCATCACAGCAGCGAGATCAAGGAAAACTATGATGCGCTCGAGAATCAGACCGTTTCCATCGCCGGACGGATGATGAGCAAACGCGTGATGGGCAAGGCGTCCTTCTGCAATGTACAGGATAAATATGGGGACATTCAGTGCTACGTCTCCAAAGAAGCTCTCGGCGACGACCCTTATAAGGCGTTCAAAAAAATGGACATCGGGGACATCGCAGGCGTGAAGGGCTATGTGTTCAAAACGAAGACCGGCGAGATCACCCTTCACGTGACGGAGCTGACGCTGCTCGCCAAATCCCTCAGGCCGCTTCCGGAGAAATTTCACGGACTTCAGGACACGGATATCCGCTACAGACAGCGTTACACGGACCTGATCATGAACCCGGAGGTTAAGGGGACCTTTATCCGCCGCTCCGAGATCATCAAAGAGATCCGCAGCTTTCTTGACGAGCGCGGATTCATGGAGGTCGAGACGCCGATCCTTGTGGACAACGCGGGCGGCGCGGCGGCGCGTCCCTTCGTGACTCATTACAACGCACTGGATGAGGATAAAAAACTCCGCATTTCGCTGGAACTTTATTTGAAGAGACTGATTGTCGGCGGCCTTGAGCGCGTCTATGAGATCGGCCGCGTATTCCGCAACGAGGGCCTGGATACCCGTCACAACCCGGAGTTCACGCTGATGGAGCTCTATCAGGCGTACACGGATTATTACGGGATGATGGAGCTGACGGAGAGCATGTTCCGCTGCGTGGCGGAGAAGGTCTGCGGCTCCTCAGTGATCAGCTACAACGGGACACAGATTGACCTCGGCAAGCCGTTCCGCAGGGTCACGATGATCGATGCGGTCAGGGAATATTCCGGTGTTGATTTCAATGAAATTCACACCGATGAAGAGGCGAAGGCCGCTGCGAAGGAACATCATGTTGAATTCGAGGAGCGCCACAAACGCGGGGATATCATCAACCTGTTTTTCGACGAGTTCTGCGAGGACAAGATGATTCAGCCGACATTTGTCATGGATCATCCGATTGAAATCTCCCCGCTGACGAAGAAGAAACCGGACGACCCGTCGCTTGTCGAGCGTTTTGAGCTCTATATCAACGGGTGGGAAATGTGCAACGCTTACTCCGAGCTGAACGATCCGATCGATCAGCGCGAGCGTTTTGCCGCGGAGGAGGAGCGTTTTGCCTCCGGCGATGAAGAGGCGAATCACACAGACGAAGACTTCCTGAATGCGCTGGAGATCGGCATGCCGCCGACGGGAGGCATCGGCTACGGGATCGACCGCCTCGTCATGCTGCTGACCGACAGCGCAGCGATTCGCGATGTGCTGCTCTTTCCGACACTCAAGAGCTTATCGAAGGATAACACTCAAGTACATGAGGACAAGAAGGACGAGACAGCAGGATCTGACAATAACGGATTTTTCACCCCGAACGACAAGATCGACTTCTCCAATGTGAAGATCGAGCCTCTGTTCGAGGAGCAGGTTGATTTTGATACCTTCAGTAAGTCCGATTTCCGGGCGGTGAAGGTTAAGGCCTGCGAGGCAGTTCCGAAGAGTAAGAAGCTGCTGAAATTCGTTCTGGACGACGGGACAGGCACAGACAGAGTCATTCTTTCCGGCATTCACGCTTACTATGAGCCGGAAGAACTGGTTGGAAAGACCCTGATCGCCATCACCAATCTTCCTCCGCGGAAGATGATGGGCATCGACTCCTGCGGAATGCTTCTCTCCGCTGTCAACAACAAGAAGGACAGCGATGACGAGGAACTCCACCTTCTCATGGTGGACAACCACATCCCGGCAGGCGCGAAGCTGTACTGATCCGACCGAAAAGTACTTGGATTTGTGTAACAAGTTGCAGACTTAGATAAATTCGTGGACATGAATTGCAACATGGTTGCAACGAATCCGCAGTTTTTGAAGAGGACTGACGGATTCAGACATGTAGCAAGACAGAAATCATAGAGTACCCACTGAGGCACTTTCTTTAGAAGAGATTCTGAAGAAAGTGCTTTTTTTATTGTTTTTGAATCCAAGACTAGGGATACCACAAATCCAAAGCGAAAGGAGAAATGCAATGAGCAAGACCAGGATCGGTGAGGAACTGATGACAGACGAATATTACGATCTGGAACGAAGGACAGAAATCAAGGCGGAGGCAAGCCGATTGAAAAAGAAATTCCTGACCTGGAGGGAATGTGAGATTGTCTACAGCCTGCAGCACAGGAAGCTTCTGAAGCTGGCTGACGAAGCCGGAGCGATTTACCGTTTCGAAGGGGTTGTACTCATCAACCGGGATATCTTCGATGCCTATCTGGAGAAGTTCCGGCAGGAGCCTCTTACCCAGGGACAGGTCCGTAAGGTGAGAAACCGCTGGGAGCAGATGAAGGATGAAGGGTAATTTATGGAAGATTTCAGATCGATTGGATGAAACAGACATCCGCTTCGCGCAGAAGCAGTTCTTTGATCTGAGATCGGGGTACGAGTACTACGGACTGACGGAAAAGGTGATCCTTCGCATGGCAAGAGAAGCAGGAGCTCTCTACAAGATCGACACCACTTATCGGGTCCGGAGAGATCTATTTGATGCGTATTTAAGGGAACAAAGCAGAAAGGAGAACGAACATGAAACCACTTAGTCAGGCAGCAAGAGAGGCAAGAAGTAAGAGAAAGAAGTATGTAAAGTTTCAGGAGGGTGCAGAGCTTTACAGTATGGGAAAGTCCAAATTCATGGAGATGGCCCATGATTGTGGTGCGGTTATAAAGGTTGGAAGAAGTGCATTTGTAGACCTTGAGATTTTCGACAAATATTTTCAGACATTCAGATTATGAGGGAGGAAGAAATCATGAGCAGGATCATAGCAATCGCGAATCAGAAGGGCGGCGT